>NZ_RCDA01000002.1:367761-383912 GCF_003664325.1 Alkalispirillum mobile | reverse complement strand
GCGCCACAGCCACCTCACCGTGCACGGCGACCGGCTGGCCGAGGTGCGCGGCGATGCGCACCTCACCGTCCAGGGCGAACGGCGCGAGCGCACCGCCGGCGATCAGCATCTCACCGTCGAGGGCACCCTGCACCTCAAGGCCGGCCAAGCCTGGCTCAGCGAAAGCGGCCGCGAACTGCACCTCAAGGCCGGCCAGAAGGCCGTCCTCGAAGCCGGCGCCGAGATCACCCTCCAGGCCGGGGGCAGCTTCATCAAGATCGACCCGGCCGGCATCACCCTCAGCGGGGCCAGCATCCGCATCAACTCCGGTGGCAGCCCCGGGTCGGGCAGCGGGCAGCAGGTGCAGGCGCCCGGACTGCCGGGGCATGTCCAGCCCGAGCCACCCCCGAAAACCGTACAAGGCATCGGCCCCGATCCCGAGCTCTACGCAAGCAGCGAGGCAGCCCGGGTGGTCTTGTGCGGCAGGGACGAGGCGTCCGGTGAATGTTCCAGGGAGGATTGCCCATGCACGCATGGCTGACACGCGTCGGAGAGCGTGGGCAGGCCGTCCAAAGGCCCGGGAATGCCGGGAAGGCAGGACGGTTCGGGGCCATCATCGACCAGCGCCGTGCCCCGGAGGAGACACGCGCCCTTTATACCCTGGACGGTGCCGACGGCATCACGCCCCTGTTCGCCGGCACGACACTTGAGGCCCTGGCGGCGCACGGCCCGTGGGTGGGGTGGCTGGCCGTGGACAGCCCCGCCCTGGAAAAGGCCGAGTCGCTTTGCCGGGAACGGGGGCTTGGCTGGATGTGGCTGCCATCCGGTGACGCCATGGCCCCCTCTCTCGAGCTTTTGCAGCGGTTGAGCGTGCTGGACGACGCCGGCGGCGGCCAGTCGCTGGTACAACTGCAGCGACCGGAGGCCTGGAGTGCGTTGCTGGCCGTGGCGTCATCCAGCCAATTCGATCACTGGCTGCACATCCTCGGGGCGGTCTATACGCCGACACCCACGGGCGGCTGGCACTGCTGGACCGGCAGTGAACCGCATGTGGCGGAGTGTGCGGCCATGCTGGACGGCGAGCAGTGCCAGGCGCTGGACGATGCCCCGTTGGCATGGTGGCTCGGCCGCGAGCTCGGCATCCCATTGGAGGATGTCCCTCCGCAGCGACTTGAACAGCTTCGCCGTCTTCGTGAGGCGGGCATCCGCCAGCCCCGGGAATGGCGGCGCCGACTGCCAGACTCCGCATCTGCCGACATACCCCGTCCCGCCCATGTGGTGACAAGCAAGGAGGCTTGAGCATGAGTGCTACCATCCCGACCGAGACCTGGCCCGCCTGCCCGCGCGGACCGGATGACGACCTCTTCCACGAAGACCCGCGCCCCATCTGCGCGACCCACCTGTGGGAGAACATCGTCTACCTGACCGGCTCCGGCGAGTTCTGGCTGCTCAACGCCTCTGCCGCGGCGGCGATGCATGGCGCGGCCGACGAGCTCGCCGACATCGCCGCCATGGATGATCGCCAGGCGCGCAACCGGCGGCTGTCCGAGCAGGCCGGGGTACTGGAAAGCTTCCTCCCGGCCCATCCGGTCAGCTTCCTCGCCGAGGACGACCGCCGGCAGTTCACCGAAACCCTGCAACGGCTCGCCGCATTGCAAGGCGAAGACCCGGACGCCCTGCTGCGACGGGTCGTGGACGAGGCGCCCTTTCAGGCGTCCAACAGCGTGAGCACCTCGCAAAACTGGCCCGGTGATGGCGCCATGCCCGCCGCCGTGCGGACGCACGCGCAGGCGCAGGAGAAAACCCGCGAGAGCAACGACCACCTCGAACAACTGCAGGCGCTTTACCACCGCGGCCTGAAAAAGGCCGAAGCGGCAGGTTACGTGGTCGACAGTGGCCTCATCCATGGCGATGGCGAAACCCGCATCCGCGAGGCCCTGCAGCGCTATCACGAGCACCGGGACCTCGCCTTCGACTCGGTCCGCTCCCACCTGGATCGGGATCAGGGTCTGCCGCCGACCCGGCCTCTGCACCGGATCCTCGATCAGTACCGCCGGCATGTCGAGCTCTGCGACCGGGATCCGGTACCGGAGGCCGCCTCGCAATGCGAGATCGCCCAGGTAATCGAGTTCGCCATTGTGCAGCTGGAGCAGGACTACCGGGACTACATCGACAGCATCGTAGAGCTCGCCGGCCTGGGCGTCGCCACCCCCGAGTTCGCGCTGGCCGAGGACCCCGAGGCCGGGTTTTGCGACGGGGTCGACCATCTGGCCCGCTACTTCAAGGACCTGCAGGCGCTGGGGCAACTGCAGCAGGAGGTGGACACCCGGCTGCGGGAGTGGGAACAGGGCACCGCCCGCGGCACCCCGCTCCCCGTGTTCCTGTTCACCGACGAGCAGGCCCGCCTCGATCAACTGCTTGAGGACCTGGACCGCATTCACCGCCTGGCCCTGCGCCGGCTCAGTCACACGCACCCCAGGCGTGTTCTGCACTGGGACCTCGGACCCGCCGACAGCCGCAAGCCCCAACCCTATCAACCGCGCCCGATCCACAGGCTGGTGCGCGCCGACTTTCCCCTGCGCGAATTCACCAGTCCCGGGCGCCCGCGCACCCTCGACCACCTGAGCCTGCATCAGCTGGGCGAGACCTGCGAGCACTACGCCCGTCAGCGCGACGCCTCCAACGCACACGACAGCCGTGCCCTCGCCACGCCCCGCTCGATGCCTGACACCGCGCTTGCCGGATGGCTCCGCCGGCGCGGTTGCCAGCGCATCGACTGGAACCCCGACTGGCACGATGGCCGCCTCGGGCTGTTCCAGCCAGAGCGCTTTTTCGAGGACCTCGACCGCCAGGGTCTGGTCATCCGGCGTCTGGCCGATCAGGATGCGCGCCAGCAATGGGGTGAGCGGCTGCGCCGTATCCTGTTCGCCGACCCGCTCAACCACCCCATGCGCCTGTTCGACGCCAGCGGCCCGGCCCAGCTGCTGCGCCTGCTGGCCAGCGAGCACGCCGAGCCCGAGCGACGTGAACCCACTGCCTTCGGCGACGGCACGCTCTGGCTGCGACTGCCCAAACCCATGGCGCGCGCGGATGCGGACGCTGACGACAGCAGCGCCCGTATGGGCGTCCAGGTTCGGCACACCGATACCGCCAGCACGGACAACACCGTCCGCGATCAGAAGCTCTCCATTGGGCCCAGCCTGGCACTGGACGAGTGGGGCGTCACGGCCACCATCGCCCGCGGACAGGACGGAGAGCCGACCAGAGTGCAGATTCAGGGTCAACACGCCTTTGACTTCGCGCGCGGCGAACTCGCCCTGGGGGCCATCCATCTGCCCGAACCGGACCGGGCCGAACCGGTGGCCCTACCCTTCGGGCGCCCGCCGGACCATCCCGATAGCTATTCCATCGGCTGTTACTGTCTCCGGATCGAGCCCGTCCTCCACGGCCATGCCGCCGTCTCTGTCGCCCTGGGGGGGACCGTCGCTCTCGACACCATCAGCGGCCGCCTGGCCGTCAACGGCCTGGCACCGATAGAACGACAAGGTCTCGAGGCGCAAATCGATGCCTTCGCCGGCACCGGTCTCGCCGCTCACAACCACTGCCACCTGCTGTGGCAGCCGCCCAAAGGGCTGCTCGCGCGCCTGCCCCGCTACCAGGCCATCGAGCCCAATTACCGAGGGGGTCAAGCCCACCGGGAGGCCGGGCAGTGGAAGACGCTCACCACCGCCGAGATCAACCCCGAAGTGCGCGCCGGCGTCGGCGGCGGCGCCGCCTTCCGGATCGGCCTGGACAACGGACGGTTCGTGCTGCACGCCTCCCTGCGCCTGGTGCTCGGTATCGGCGGCGGAGGCAGCGTGCGCCTCACCCTCGACCCCCGCCACCTGGACCTGTGGCTGACCATGCTCCACCAGGCCCTGGTCGATGTCGGCTACGAGCGGGTCGACTGGATCGACGAGGACGCCTTCGAGCAGATGAGCATGCTCGCCTACCTGTCCGCCGTGACCCTGGTCGACGCCAGCCTGTTCCTGCTGCGCACCACCTACAGCATCCGCCAGTGGTTCGAGCGCTTCACCCGCCGCCGCGACATGGCCAGCCGGATCGCCCACGAGCTGGCCACCGAAGAACCGCCCGAACTGCGCTACGACCCCGAGGCCCGGGAGGCTCACACCCGCCGGGTCCGGCAACTGCGGGCCTGGGTGCGCCAGCTCCCGCCCGAAGCCCTTGGCCCCCTGCTCGACACGCTGACCAGCGAGCCAAGGGCCTTTTCGGTGGGGGACGAGGACTACTCGCCGGAACAGGCACTGGCATTCCACCAGCAGGCCATCCTCAACTGCCTGCAATGGATCGTCTCCGGCGTGGGCGACGGCGTATACGGATCGAAGCGCACCTTCTCCGCTGACGACCCCAACCCGGCACAGAAGCTGTTCGAGAAGGCCGTGATCCGCATGGGCCGGGATGGACGGCCCACCAGCGAGTCGAAGCGCGAAGCCTATGAGGAGAACCGACGGCGTCTGGATAAATTCATGCCTCGGGCTTCACTCAGCGGCCGTTCCGATGAAATTGGGGAACGGTACAAGCGTGCTGTGCGAATGCTCTCGCGGCACATTGCCCCACGAAGCTGAGTGCCGCAGAGACAACGGTCGTCAGTTATCCAACCCAGGAAATTAACCCGTGTCTATCACTAACAGAACTTTCACCCCAATATGCCTTTCCCTGCTCCTGATCGCCGCGGGGAGTTTGGCAATACCGGCAAGCGCAAACACCGAGCGTGCCCTTGGTGAATCCGCTAAGCAGGCCAAGGAAGAAGGCATGCGCCTGTACGGCATCCGCTGGCGCAGCGTGGCCATACCTCATCTGGAGAAGGCGGCCGAGGCCGGCGATGTCGAGTCCATGTACTACCTGGGCGAAATTCACCGCTTCATGGACCGCGGCATGTCCCGCGAGGCCATCGACTGGTACCACCGCGCCGCCCTGGGGGGCGATCCCCACGCGATGCTAAGGCTGGAGTGGGGCATGATCTGCAAGCTGGCCGATATCTGCCCCGCGGAGCATGACACGTGGGTGAAAATGGCCCTGGAACAGGAACTCCCGAAAGCCGAAGCCGGCGACACCGAAGCGATGATTGCGCTGCGTTCCATCTACGCCGTGCTCGAACAGCCTGATACGGCCGAACAGTGGCTGCGCAAAGCCGCCGAGGCCGGCAACCCGCATGCCCAGGACTGGTGGGCGCGCAGCATTCAGAACCGCTCTGGCGAGCTCCCGCCAAAGCTTGAAGACGTCAAAGCCGCCGAGCCCTGGTTCCGCAAGGCTGCAGAACAGGGCTATGCACCGGCCATGGATAACCTGGCCGGTAATCTCTGGCGGCAGGAGGAGGTAGAAAGCGCCTGGAAATGGGTCGTGCGGGGGTCCGAGCACGGCTATGTGAACAACCGCGTCACCTATGGCCGGTGCCATCTAAAACCTGAAGATCGGCCCTATTGCCCGAGAGACAACGACCCGATCAAAGGCTGGGCCATCCTCCACGCCGTATATGAAGAAACCCGTCATGACGGCGCCGAATGGTATTTGGACGAGTTTTCCGATCTACTCACCGACGAAGAAATCGCCGAGGCCGAGGCACTTGCCGAAGATTGGCTGAACCGCGACCCACCATTGTCCTATTTCCCGCCCAAATACGGTTTTTAGCGAAAAGTATCGCATGGACGCAGCCGGCACCGGCCTCGCCGCTCACAACCACTGCCGCCTGCTGTGGCAGCCGCCCGTCAACTTGCTCGCGCGCCTGCCCCGCTACCAGGCGCTGGTCGATGTCGGCTACGAGCGGGTCGACTGGATCGACGAAGACGCCTTCGAGCAGATGAGCATGCTCGCCTACCTGTCCGCCGTCACCCTGGTCGACGCCAGCCTGTTCCTGCTGCGCACCACCTACACCATCCGCCAGTGGTTCGAGCGCTTCACCCGACGCCGCGACATGGCAAGCCGGATCGCCCACGAGCTGGCCACCGAAGAACCGCCCGAACTGCGCTACGACCCCGAGGCCCGGGAGGCTCACACCCGCCGGGCCCAACAACTGCGGGCCTGGGTGCGCCAGCTCCCGCCCGAGGCCCTCGGGCCCCTGCTCGATACCCTGACCAGCGAGCCGAGGGCTTTCGAGGTGGAGGGGCGACAATACAACGCCGATGAATCAAGACGCTTCCACCAGCAGGCCATCCTCAACTGCCTGCAATGGATCGTCTCCGGCGTGGGCGACGGCGTATACGGATCGAAGCGCACCTTCTCCGCCGACGACCCCAACCCGGCACAGAAGCTGTTCGAGAAGGCCGTGATCCGCATGGGTCGCGACGGGCGCCCCACCAGCGAGGCGAACGCCGAGGCCTATGCGGCCAATCGGGAACGATTGGACACGTTCATGGCGGGCGGCGATGTGACACCCGAACGGGCCGATATGCAGTCGAAGTACAGACAGAGGGCCGGGTGGCTTCCCCGGCACATCGAGTAGATGCCTTGCTTGGCGCAGCAAGCCCGCATAGGTGAAGCAGGATTGAGCGAGGAATTGGCGATGCCCCGTACGAACGTAATGGTAGTAATTCTGGTCCTGGGGCTTTGGACCGGGATAGCGCACCCAGCGCATGAGGAAAGGCCCTCGACACCCATATTGGGGTCCGAGGAGCAGCAGGCCAAGGAAGAAGGCATGCGTCTGTGGGGCCTCCATGAATGGATCGAAATGCAGCCATACCTGGAGACGGCTGCCGAAGCTGGCGATATCGAGGCCATGTACTATCTGGGTGAGGCCAACCGTCTGCTGGACCGCGGCATGTCCCGAGAAGCCATCGACTGGTACCACAGCGCCGCCCAGGGGGGCGATCCCCACGCCATGCTAAGGCTGGAGTGGGGCATGATCTGCGAGCTCGCCGACATCTGCCCCGAGGACCACGACAGCTGGGTCGATATGGCCCTTGAGCAAGAGCTGCCCAGAGCCGAGAAGGGCGATCCGGAGGCCATGTCGACCCTCTTCGATGTCTACAACATGCTCGGTGATCCCCGGACAGCCCTGGACTGGCTCGAGCGTGCCGCCGAAGCCGGCAACCCGGAAGCCCAGGATTGGCTGGGAACCATCACTCAGGAGCGCTCCGACGAATGGCCGCCACCGCTCGAAGACGTCAAAGCCGCCGAACCCTGGTTCCGCAAGGCCGCCGAGCAGGGCTATGCACCGGCCATGAACAACCTTGCCGGCAATCTGTGGCGGCAGGACGATGTGGAGGGCTCCTGGAAGTGGGTCGTGCATGGATCTGAACATGGCCATGTAGAGAACCGGACTACCTACGGTGGCTGCCATCTCGCTCCCGAAGATCTGTCTTATTGCCCGGAGGACAACGATCCGATCAAGGGCTGGGCGATACTCCGCGCCGTTTACGAAGAAACTCGACACCAGAACGCCAAATGGTACCTGGAAGAGTTTCCCGATCTGCTCACCGACGAAGAAATCGCCCAGGCCGAGAAACTGGCCGAGGACTGGCTGAACCGCGATCCACCGTTGTCCTACTTCCCGCCCAAGTACGGCTTTTAGGGAGAAGTGTCGCATGGACGCAGCCGGCACCGGCCTTGCCGCCCACAACCACTGCCGCCTGCTGTGGCAGCCACCCGAAGGGCTGCTCGCGCGCCTGCCCCGCTACCAGGCCATCGAGCGCAACTACCGTCGGGGGCAAGCCCACCGGGAGGCCCGGCAGTGGAAGACCCTCACCACCGCCGAGATCAACCTCGAAGTGCGGGTCGGCGTCGGCGGGGGAGACAGCATGCGCCTCACCCTCGACACCCAGGATCACCGCTAAACCGTGCTCACACCCACCAGCATCTCCCCAGCCGATCTGACAAGGTCACGCCACTTCAGGACCGGTGGCACTTTCTAGCTCAGCACGGGGCAGCCCACCCCCGTGACCGACCCGGCCGTTCAGCGCCGGTCGCCGGTGGCCTGCTCGGCCATCTGGTCGAAGCTGGTGTGGCGCACGTCCTTGCCCTTCACGCAGTAGACCACGTATTCGCAGATGTTGCGGGAGCGGTCGCCGATGCGCTCCAGGGCGCGGGCAGACCAGACGATGTCCATGATGCGCGGGATGGAGGCCGGCTCTTCAGCCATGTACTTCATCAGCTCGCGCATGATCTGTTCGTACTGGCTGTCCGCCTGAATGTCCTGTTGGGCCACGCGGACAGCCTGGTCGGAGTCCATGCGGGCGAAGGCGTCCAGGGCGCCGCGCAGCATCTGGCGGACATGTTCGCCCAGCGAGGCCAGTTCGTCGATGGGGCTGTGGTTGCGGTCGCGCTCCAGCAGGTGGAGGGCCATGCGGCCGATGCGTTCGGCTTCGTCGCCCATCCGCTCCAGGTCAGTGATGGCCTTGATAACGGCAATAAGCAGGCGCAGGTCGGTGGCAGTGGGCTGGCGACGGGCGATGATGTGGCTGCATTCGTCGTCGATGGCCACTTCCAGGTCGTTGATCCGGTAGTCGCTGGTGACGACCCGTTCGGCCTTGGCGCTGTCGCCTTCGACCAGGGCGGCGACGGCGTCGGCGAGTTGTTGCTCAACCAGGCCGCCCATGGTCATGACTTTCTGAAGGGTGTCTTCCAGTTCTTCGTTGAACTGTTGGGAGATGTGTTGTTGGAAAAAGCTGTTGTCCATGGTGGTTCGACCTGTGTTGACTGTCCCTTTGGGGGATTGGGTTGGCCTGCTGGCTGGGCGGGGTGGTCAGGGGCTGCGGGGCGGTTTCCTGCCCTGCCCGATCAGCCGTAGCGCCCGGTGATGTAATCCTCGGTCTGCTTCTTCGCCGGCGTGGTGAACAGGGTGTCGGTGTCGTTGAACTCCACCAATTCGCCCAGGTACATGAAGGCGGTGTAGTCGGAGACCCGGGCCGCCTGCTGCATGTTGTGGGTGACGATGGCGATGGTGTATTCGTCCTTGAGCTCGAACATCAGCTCTTCGATTTTCAGCGTGGCCAGCGGGTCCAGGGCGGAGGCCGGTTCGTCCAGCAGCAGCACCTCGGGCTCCACGGCCACGGCGCGGGCGATGACCAGACGCTGCTGCTGGCCGCCACTGAGGCCCAGGGCGTTCTCGTGCAGGCGGTCCTTCACCTCGTCCCAGAGGGCGGCGCGCTTGAGGGATCGCTCCACCACCTCGTCCAGCACCCGCCGGTTGCGCACGCCCTGCAGGCGCAGGCCGTAGGCCACGTTCTCGTAGATGGACTTGGGGAAGGGGTTGGGCTTCTGGAAGACCATGCCCACCCGGCGGCGCAGTTCGGGGATGTCCACCCGGCGGTCGTAGATGTCCTCGCCGTCGATGCGGATGTGACCCTCGATGCGGCAACTGTCGATCAGGTCGTTCATACGGTTGAAGCAGCGCAGCAGGGTGGACTTGCCGCAACCAGAAGGACCGATGAAGGCGGTGATCTGCCCCCGGGGAATCTGCATGTTCACCCCCTTCAGCACCTGGTCTTCGCCGTACCAGAGCTTCAGGTCGCTCACCTCCAGGCAGGTGTCGTTGGCTTTGGCCGGTGCGGAACGCGGCTTGTTCTTCAGTGCCTCGGCGTTGTAGCCGTGGGTCATGCCGCCGTGCGGTTGCTGTTCAATCATGTTCGCGCTCACCATGGTTCAGTGCTCTCTGTTCGGTTGCAGGCCGTTCCGGCCCGACGTTTGGCGGTGGCCGGGGTTCAGTCGCTCTGCGCCTTGTAGCGCTCACGCAGGTAGTTGCGGATGGAAATGGCCGTCAGGTTCAGCACCACGATGACCATCAGCAGGATCAGCGCGGTGGCGTAGACCAGCGGCCGGCCCGCCTCCACGTTGGGGCTCTGGAAGCCCACGTCGAAAATGTGGAAGCCCAGGTGCATGAAGCTGCGCTCCAGGTGCACGAAGGGGAAGTCGCCGCTCACCGGCAGTTGCGGGGCCAGCTTGACCACGCCCACCAGCATCAACGGCGCCACCTCGCCCGCCGCCCGGGCCACGGCCAGGATCAGGCCGGTGATCATGGCCGGCGTGGCCAGCGGCACCACCGTGCGCCAGAGCATCTCGCTCTTGGTGGCCCCCAGGGCCAGCGCCCCGTGGCGGATGGAACCGGGGATGCGGGACAGCCCCTCCTCGGTGGCCACAATGACCACCGGCAGGGTCAGCAGCGCCAGGGTCAGCGAGGCCCACAGCACCCCGCCCTTGCCGAAGGTGGGCGCCGGCAGCCGCTCGCTGTAGAAGAGCTGGTCCACGCCCCCGCCGACGAAGTAGACGAAGAAGCCCAGCCCGAACACCCCGAACACGATGGAAGGCACCCCGGCCAGGTTGTTCACCGCGATGCGGATGGTGCGGGTCAGCGGCCCCTGCTTGGCGTACTCGCGCAGGTAGATGGCCGCCAGCACACCGAAGGGGGTGACGAAGATGGCCATGACGATGGTCATGAGCACCGTGCCGAAGATGGCCGGCAGGATGCCGCCCTCGGTGTTGGCCTCGCGGGGGTAGCCGCTGACAAAGTCCCAGAAGTCGCGCACATAAAAGCGCATTTTCTCGCCCACGCTCATGGCGTTGGGCCGCCAGGGCTTCACCACATCGCCCATGGCAATCTCCACCTCCTCACCCGAGGCGGTCTCCATCACCACGGCGAACCGGGCCACTTCGCTCAGCAGCTCGTTGCGCCGCTCCACCAGGACTTCGTACTCCGCCTCCCAGCGGTCGCGCTCTTCCTGAATGGCCGCCTCCTGCTCGGCCCGGTCCTCCTCGGCCAGGGTGTCGTCCATGTCCAGCCGGCGCTGGGACAAGCGCAGCTCCTCGATCTCGGCGTTGACCGCACCGATCTCGATGCGCTCGATCCGGCCGATCTCCTGAATGCGGTCGCGGTTCTCGCGGAAGATCTCATCGAAGCGTTCCCAGGCCGCCTCGCCGGTGGCCTCCGTCTCGCCGTCCACCCGCACCTCGCGCAGGTAGCCGATGAAATCGCCCCACTGGCGGCGCTCCATCACCACCACATCCTCGGGGTAGGTCCACTCGCCCATGTTGGGGCCGGCGTACCAGACGAAGTCGCGGTTATCCACGTCGCGGTTGCCGCGCTTGATGCGGTAGCGGGTGATCAGGGCCTCGTCGTCCTCCACCTGAAAGCCCCGCTCCCGGGCCGCTGGCGCGGTCAGGGTCTCGGCGGCATCCACCTCGCCCAGCACCTGCTCCACGTCCCGACCCGGCTCGGCGTACTCGAAGGCCACCACATTAGTGGGCCAGAAGTGCTGCAGGCCGTTCCAGGCAATGTGGCCAATCAGCCCCACCACCGCCACGATGGAGATGGCCACGGCGCCGGCGTTGAGCCAGATCCAGGGCGTGCCCCGTTTGAACCAGTCGCGCATCGCTTCACATTCCTCTCGTTCGCTGTCCGGGTTGGCGTCGTGTCCGCGCGCGGATCACAGGGTGCTGTACTTCTTGCGCAGGCGGTGGCGCACAATCTCCGCCGCCGTGTTGACCACGAAGGTCATCAGGAAGAGCACCAGCGCCGCCAGGAACAGAATGCGGTAGTGGGTGCCCCCCACCGCCGCCTCGCCCATCTCCACGGCGATGTTCGCCGAGAGGGTGCGCATGCCCTCGAAGATGTTGAAATTGACCACCGGGCTGTTCCCCGTCGCCATCAGCACGATCATGGTCTCGCCCACGGCGCGGCCGAAGCCGATCATGATCGCGGAGAAGATGCCCGGGCTGGCCGTCAACAGCACCACCGTCGCCATCGCCTGCCAGGGCGTCGCCCCCAGCGCCAGCGAGCCCTGGGTCAGGTGCTTGGGCACGTTGAACACCGCGTCTTCCGAGATGGAATAGATGGTCGGGATCACCGCAAAGCCCATGGCCGCGCCCACCACCAGGGCGTTGCGCTGGTCGTAGGTAATGCCCTGATCCGTGAGCCACTGGCGCATGTCACCGCCAAAGAAGGCCAGCTCCAGGAAGGGACTGGCGGTGACCCCCAGCCAGCCCACCAGCAACACCACCGGAATCAGCAGCGCCGCCTCCCAGCCGCCGGGCACCAGACGACGGATGCCATCCGGCAGTACCCGCGTCCACAGATAAGCCGCGAACACCATGGCAATGGGCATGACGACGATGATGGAGAACACCGCCGGCAGGTTGCGCTCGAAGAAGGGCGCGGCCCACAACCCGGCCAGGAAGCCGAGGATAACCGTGGGCAGGGCCTCCATGATCTCGATGGTCGGCTTGGTGATCTGGCGCATCTTCGGCGCCATGAAATAGGCCGAGTAGATGGCCCCCAGCACCGCGATGGGAATGGAGAAGAGCATGGCGTAGAACGCCGCCTTCAATGTGCCCACCGTCAGCGGCACCAGCGAGAACTTGGGCTCGAACTCCTGGGTGGCCGACGACGACTGCCAGACGTAGGCGGGGTTGTTGCGCCCCTCGTACCACACCTTCTGCCAGAAGGCGGACCAGGAGACCTCCGGGTGGGGGTTGTCCACCGCCAGGAAGTGGAAGGTGCCGTCGCCGCCCACCGCCAGCATGGCGTTCTGGCGCGGCGCCATGGCCAGCCCGTCCACCCGGTCCGCGCCCTCCAGACGAATGCGAGAGAGCGTGCGGTCGGAGGTGGCGTAGGCCAATTGCACCGTGCCGTCATCCGCACCCGTCGCGAAGCCCTTGCGGCCGTGCTCGGGCGCAATAACCGACACCGGTGCCGCGTGGGCATCGAAGTTGCGGACCTCGGTCAGGCTGCGACTGCGGTCCTCGGCGCGGGTGACCATCCACTGGCTCACCGAGCCTTCCGACCCGCCAACGATCATCGAGGCCGCGCCCAGCAGGAAGTCCATGGCCGTCACCTGGGCACCCTCGCCGGTGATGGCCCGCTGGCTGCTGATGAGTTCCGGGCGGTTCAGGTTGGAGACATCGAAAAAGTGCAGCCGCCCGTCCGCGCCCCCCACGAAGAGGTTGCGCATGGTGGTGTCGAGCAGGATCTGCGTCACCTCCACGCCGGCCTCGGGCCAGGGCAGCTCGTAGACCTTGCGCTCCACCGTGGCCTCGCCGGTCAGGAAGTCGGTGGTCTCCTCGAACAGGACAAGGCGCAGCGCCTCGGCCTCGTTGTTGGCCCCTACCACCGCGCTGCCCCGCCGGCCCCGCTGCACGGCGATGGCGTCCAGCGGCAGGCCCTCTTCCTCGAACACGGCCAGGGGCTCGCCCTCGCCTTCCGGGTAGGTGACCTTCGGGGTGATGGTGCGCTGACCCTCCGGGTAGCTCACATCGTAATCGTGGCGGGCCATGATGGCCGTGCCGTCCGACAGGCCATAACCCACCAGCCGCGTGCGCGCCTCGGCCACATCGAAGCTGCGCACCTCCACCCCCTCGGGACGGTTCAGCCGGTACTCGTCCAGCAACTCGCCGTTGTCGGGGCGGAAGAAGAAGACATCGCCCTCCTCCGTGAAGCGCACCGCCACCTCGCGGTAGCGCTCCATGGCCGTGTGCAGCGTGCGGCCGCCGTCGACACCCCCGGGGGCCTCGTAGGTGGACACCGGGCGGATATCCGGGTCACCGAAAATAGGCAGGGTCTCGGAGAAGAGATACACAAAGATGAGCCCCAGCGCGACAATCACCCCCACCCCGAAGGTGGCGATGCTGCCCTTGCTGAACCAATCCTTCACGTGGCGCCACCGGCGCCAGCGCTTGCGCTGCTCTTCGCTGGGGAGATAGCGGCCCTGCTGGCCGCTCGCCGCCACAGAGGGGGAGTCCGTCATGATTAAAGTGTGTACTCGCCGTGGTGGGTGGAGTGACGGCGATGGTAGGCGCCCGGTATGACGCTTTCGTGACAATTTCGCGAACGCCCGCTCGTGTAACGCAATTGTCATATTGGGCGCCCATTCAGGGGCTTAGAATGCGCGCCAGACTCATCCCCATTCAGAGGTGCCCACCATGCGCGCACGCCCCCTGCTCCTCTCCTCCCTGCTGGTCCTGGGCCTGAACCTGGGCCTGACCGCCACCCCGGCCCTGGCGGACGCCCCGCCCCAATGGCAACCCGACACCGCCGCCGACCACAGCGCCGAAAGCCAACGGGAGATCGGCCTGGCCCACGCCAACCGTCAGGCCTACGACCAGGCCCTGAAATGGCTAGAATCCGCCGCCGAGGCCGGCAACGCCCGCGCCAAGGTGAACCTGGGCTACTTCCACCAGGAGGGCTTGGGCATGGACCCCGACGGCCCCCAGGCGCTGGACTGGTACGAACGGGCCGTAAAGGCCGGGCGCACCGACCACGCCACCCGCGTGGCCTGGGCCTATCTGGAGGGGGACTGGGTGACGCCGGACCGGGCAACCGCCGAACACTGGTTTCAGGTGGCCATCGACGCCGGCCACCACGAGGCCCATCTGGGCATCGGCTCGGTACTGCTGAGCGACGTCGTGGGCAGCGGCAACACCGAACTGGCCGAACGCGCCCAGGCCCACTTCGAGGCCGCGCTGGAGGCAGGGCTGGACATGGGCAGTTACTACCTGGCGCGCATGTACCGGGAGGGCATTGGTATTGAACCCGACCCGGAACGGGCACTGGACTACCTGTACCTGGGCGCCCGCTCGGCCGACACCCAGATCAACGCCCCCATGCAGGCCTGGCTGGCGGAGATGTACTACGCCGGCGAGGGCATGGATGAGGCAGACAAGGTGGAGGCCGCGAGTTGGGCGTGGCTGGCGGCGGCCAATGGGCACCCGGATGGGGAGCGGTTGGTGGAGGCGATTGGGGCGGAGTTGAGTGAGGGGGAGCGGGATGAGGCCAGGGAAAGGGCCTGGCGAAGGGCTGGGGGTGAATGAGCTGTTGGGGACACCCGACCCCTTGGCCATTTGGGGTGGGGCGGCTCAGCTTTTACCCGCCATGCTGCGCACGGGCGGATAAATGCTTAGATGCCATGTCTCTTTCGTCAGACATCTTGCCTGCCCTAAAGAGATCTCGTACTCTTGGATGTACACACACACGTACAGAGGCCCCCCCCCCATGTCCAGGGTTCGTGTCGATGAAGATATCCGTCCGCTGTCCGAATTCCGGGCAGGCGTAGCCACGTTTGTAAAGCAGATACATGAAACCCGTCGTCCTATGGTGCTGACGCAGAGAGGTCGCGGAGTTGCCGTATTAGTCGATGTTCACGAGTATGAAAGGATGCAGGAGCGTCTGGAGGTCCTGGAAGAGGTTTATAAGGCGGAAGAACAGATTGCCTCCGGGGAAGGTATTGCGCATGAAGACGCGAAGACTCGGGTTCTGAGCAGACTGGCCCCATGAAGATTGTTTGGTCCCCGCTTGCGCTGGAGCGTGTTGAGGACACAGCTCGGTATATAGCAGGAGATAACCCTGATGCTGCAGTACGGTGGGTGGAAGACTTGTTCTCCACGGTAGAGCGGTTGGCCGACTTTCCTAATAGTGGGCGAATGGTTCCTGAGGTGGGCTCGCCACGTATCAGGGAGCTGATATTCGGAACGTATCGGGTGATTTACAGTGTCAAAGAACAGGTAGACATCCTGACTGTGCGTCGCAGTAGCCAATTACTGCGGATGTCTGAGCTCGGTGATGACGAGACATAACCAGCGGCTGCACAGCGACCGAATTTCCGCCACATTACGGCTCCAAACTCGTCACCAAGGCCCTGCCGTTCTTTGTTATGCCAAACGGCCGCCGCTTCCGCTTCGTCAACAGCTTGTCGGGCCATCCTAACCTTCGGCACTAAATGCAGGGCTGCTCAAATTGTCAGTTAGCGGATGGCTTCGGGCAAAGTGCCGCCTGCAGACCAGCTCAGGCTATAGTGCGGCAAGAAGGGGCTGCAGCGCCCCGTGCAGTTTGAGTCAGCGAAGCCTCGCCTCACAGGCAAATGCGCCCTGCCCACTTCCCCAAACAAGAGAAACCCGCCATGACTGATCTCCGCTCCATCCAGGCACCGCTCAAGGAGCAATACCGGCAATCCCCGGAATCGGCCCTCGTCACGCTGAAGGCGGAGGGCCGTGTCGGCGAAGGGGTCTCGTGCAGTCTGGCCACCGGCAAGGCGCTGGTCGAGGCCGGGCTGCACCCCGCGACGGGTGGGCCCGGCACCCAGGCCTGTTCCGGGGATATGCTGCTGGAGGCGCTGGTGGCGTGCGCCGGTGTCACGTTGTCGGCGGTGGCCACGTCCTTGGAAATCCCCATCGAAGCGTGCACATTACGGGCT
>NZ_RCDA01000002.1:326238-367662 GCF_003664325.1 Alkalispirillum mobile | reverse complement strand
ATGCTGCTGGAGGCGCTGGTGGCGTGCGCCGGTGTCACGTTGTCGGCGGTGGCCACGTCCTTGGAAATCCCCATCGAAGCGTGCACATTACGGGCTGAGGGGGATCTGGATTTCCGTGGCACGCTGGGCATCTCGAAGGAGGCCCCGGTGGGGTTCAAGGAGATCCGCCTGGAAATCGCGCTTCAATCACCCGCCTCGGCCGAGCAACTGGACACGCTCCTCAAGCTCACCGAGCGGTACTGTGTGGTGGCGCAAACGTTGAAGGCCGCCGTGCCGGTGCACGCCAGCTTTCGAGACCATGCCCAATAACCAGAACCCGGAACAACGCCCTATCAGCGAACTGCAACCGAGCCAATGGCGGAAGGAGGGAGAACGACGAGGACCTGGCTGACGGCGTGCGCATCTGACCCGGAGTACACGCCTGGGAAGCGCAGGCGCAGAGGCGTGCGACCGAGTGGTTGGAATTGGTTGGCTGATCCTGCACTATCAGGGGAACAGGATCACAGACTGCGCCAGGGAGACCCACCATGCGCATCCAGGGACGATGGCCCGCTTGCCAGAACAACACCGCCAGGTGCCACCCGCCCCATGGGCCGGTGATACTTTCCCCGTCTTATAGTGTGACCCGCGTGGACCGTGCCTTGCGGCGGGGCGGCTCAGTTCAACAGACATTTATCCGCCATGCTGCGCACGGGCGGATCGCTGCTTAGATGTTATGCAGCCGGTGGACAGCTATATTTCACCATCAGGAGAAGAAATGAAAAAATTTGATACACGAGTTTATAGCGTATCTGACTTCGTTGAGTGGGAGTCGTCTGGCCTGCTCGATTTATCGCCTGAATTTCAAAGACGATCCGTTTGGAGCGAGAAAGCCAAGTCGTATCTTATTGACACCATTGTCCGAGGCAAGCCGATTCCAAAGGTTTTGATTACCCAGGAGCTAAAAGGAACCAGAAACATTCGTGTTGTTGTTGATGGGCAGCAAAGGTTAAGAGCAATACTTGAGTTCATGGAAGATGGGTTCAAGATTTCAAAAGCGCACAACCCTGAATTTGCGGGGAAAACATATTCGACTTTAAACGAGGGCTTGCAGCATGAGATCCTTAAGTATGAAATCGGGGTCGACTTGCTATTTGATGCGACTTATCCAGACATACTAGATATTTTTGCTCGACTTAACACGTACTCAGTAAGGCTGAACAATCAAGAGCAACTTAATGCTAAGTATCTAGGTTTTTTCAAGCAAACCGCATATAGTTTAGGCTATGAGTATGTTGGCTATTGGGTTGATTCAGGAATTTTGACCAAAGCTCAGGTATCAAGGATGGCAGAGGCAACTTTAGCCTCTGACCTTTTGGTTGCACTGGCCGATGGAGTTCAAACCAACAAGAATATTTCTACCTTTTACAAAAAGTTTGAGGATGAAGAGGGAGACTTAGACAAAATTCAGGACCTTTTTCACAAAACCATGAGTGTCATTGGTGAGATTTATCCGGCCTCCGAACTAAAGAATACTAACTTCAGCAGAATACATCTATTTTATTCACTGTTTTGTGCAGTGGCTCACTGCATTTCCGGTGTTGAGGGACTAGAACATGCTCCCAGAGTAGACATTATTAAAAACATCAAGAAGACTAGAGTTCGTCTAGATGAGATAAGCTCTCGATATGACGAAGATGACGAAAGTCAAGATTATCAAAAATTCATAGACTATTCTCGTCGCGCGACTACTGATACGAGCAGACGAATTTTCCGAAGTGAATTCCTGTGCAAAAAGCTCTCTGAAATTCTCTGAGGTCGGAAGCAATGGCCAGAATAAAGATTTCCGCAGCCCACAGGGATTTTACGGCAGAGCTGAATTCTTTGATAAGATTAGACTCAATCAATCAGTCTAACACTGGATTGAGCAAAGGGCAGTTAGAGCTCCTAACAGAGGGAGTATTTCTCTCCGCTTTCAGGGCATATGAAAATTACGTAGAGGAGGTTTTTATTTTGTATACCCTAGAAAAAAATGGGCTTTCTGGTTTCAAGCCAAAATCATATTTAAAACCTAGGAGCTACAATCATTCAAGAGACCTAATACGGTCATCAATGCCATTCTTAGATTGGTCAAATCCAGAGTCGGTAATGGAAAGAGCTTCTATTTATCTTAGCTCTGGCGAACCATTGAGGACGGCCATAGCTGGTGCAAACCGCGATCTTCAAGACATGAAAACACTCCGGAATCAGATCGCTCACAACTCCAAAGAAAGCAAAATTAAGTACGCTAAACTACTCCGCCGGGAATACGGTACAGCCCCGTTGAACATTCCTTCGCCTGGTCGACATCTTTTAAAGACTGCACCCGGACGAAGCCCCACGGAGCATTATTTAGCCTTTTACATAAATACATTGCTATCCGTTGGGGTTGCGATTGCCGCATAAATATATAACAACTTCAGGCAGGGCGACGCCCTTTACATTGCGCCTTCTGCTCCTTGACAAAGACGCGCGTTCTGCAAACGTTATTCGAGAGGGGACAGGTAGTAGTGATTCCAGATTTCAACCAATCAGGCGTGCTTCCGCCTTTCCTGGCGACGCGTGGGCCGACGGACTCCGCTGCAATGGCGCCGTATCCTACGTCTATGGCAGAAGTCGCTGATACCTTAGGCTTTTCTGTGGAAAGGCGTGGCATCCTCTCCGGCCTCCTGGACTTCCGCCGGGCCCTACAGGCGGCAGGATTCACCGATGGGTTTCAATGGCTTGCAGGAAGCTATCTCGAGGATTGCGAGACACAACGAAGGCGCCCCCCGAAGGACGTTGATGTGGTCACGTTCGCCCGGCGACCACCGGCACTACAGGAGCAAGGCGCCTGGAACAAATTTGTGGCAGGTTCTCCCGAACTCTTTGACCGCAATGTCGTGAAGAGCGCGCATAGCTGTGACGCGTTCTTCGTCGATCTCTCCCTCCCCCCAGAGGCGATCGTGTCGCGCACTAGGTACTGGTTCGGCTTGTTCTCCCACCAGCGGGCGACATACTTATGGAAAGGGATCTTGCAGATACCCCTGCACGCAAACGATGATGCAGCTTTGGCTCTGCTGAGCGGAGATCGCAAACATGCCTCTTAAGTTGCAGATTGATGCCCTTGAAGCAGAATTGGCGGGAGTTGAGGCTCTGCTCGGCGAGGCTTCTGAGATTGGAGACACGGTTGGCAAGCTCCAGTACCAGCAGCGCGCAGATGAACTGCGCGCAGAGCTTGATCGTTTGTATACCCTTCACTCGCCTTTCGCCAGCGTTGCGCTTTACTTTAACGGAGAGCCCGTACTGGGTTCGCGGGGTATTGCCGCAGACTTCGCTGGAAGAGCTCTGGACACGTTCCAGGAGATAGTTTCGAAGGTCTACGCTAAATGTGAACTAGGGACTATTGGCGAACGTGGGCGCGTTCCGCTGCAGGACAGCGCTGGCTTGATGATTACGGGCGTCACGCACGGCTCCTTCGGCTTTGTTCTAGATGAATTATCTGACCAGGAGGAATTACACGACACCGCACTGAAAGAAGTCATCCACTCCGTATCACAACTTCTCGAGGACATCGGTGCGGACTCCGAGCAGAAGTTCGAAAGCACAATTGAAGATATAGATGCCCGGACGCTCATAGCTCTCCGCAACTTCTTCAAAGACATGGATACCGCGAGCGCGACGGTCCGCCTTGTCGACGACGAGCGGGATTTTACACTCGACGAGGGTGCGATCCATCGCGGAAGGCTGAGAACGGAAGCGACGCAAATCAAAGAGGATACGCAGTCTGTCGAAGGTAACTTGCTTGGTTTTCTACCAGAACACAGGAGATTCGAGCTTCAGGTAGCTAGTGGAGAAGTCGTCTATGGGACGGCTTCGATGGAAGCTGCCGAACAGGTTCAAGAAGCTGTCGAATCCGGCAATTTTGTAGTCGGTGGCGCTAACTCATGGTGCGTAGGGAACGTCATTGTGCGAACCGTCCAGCCTCTAAACCGGACTGCGCGCATCACTTACAGGTTGGTGGAGTTTACGAAGCTTGGAAATGCCGGATAACTTAGGAGCTGGAGTGATGGGATGGACTCCTCCCACCCCCTTATCCGGATCCGGCATCTGAGTGCCATGCTGGATAAGAGGGCGGGATGAGTCTGTCCTATCACTGACAGCATTAGCTCTCTTCGGTTGCTCTCCAGGGAGCTGAGGCTTTAGGAGTCATTTATGGATAGCTGGTCACTTGACCTGAAATCTGAGTTCGTCAACAATTTATACGAGAGCTACCTCAATCGTGTCGAACACATTACCACTTTATACTCAGTCGTCACCCTGATTGAGCAGCAAATATGTTCAAGCTCAGAATGCCTAAATGAGGCGGTGGAGATTCCGCTCAGCACCAACTTTGGGAACTGGGCAACGATAAAAAGAAAACGCGATATTATGCATAGTGTTAAATCGGGGCAACTGCATAGGATCAACTGCTATCAAGCTGTTGTTTCGCTTGTTTCCAACTTCGAAGACCTTATCGATAGAATCATCAATCACGTTCGCGTTTCTAAAAAAGAAATATCCAATGCGGCACCAATTGGCCAAAAGGGGAGAATTGACCACCCTCTTCTAAAGAAGGTTCATGCCGTTCACTCAAATCTTTCGATGCATAGCAATATGGTTGGGCGACATGAGACTTATTATTACTACAGGATTATCAAAGCCAGGAACTGCATTGTGCATCGACAGGGAATTCCGAATAGCTTGGAGACAACTCTTCTCCAAGGGTGGGTCTCAGATGGGTGTATTGCGTTTGATAAAAATCAAATCGATGACTTTGTACATTTCTTTTTGATGCCTTTGATTAGCATGATTAAACAGTTAGACCAACAATTGGGAGAAGATATTGAAGAGTCGAACTCCTAACAAAGCAATCAACGCGGACGATGAACTGCATCGCACATGTGCTACCTCGCCGGCACGCCGCCGTCATTCGCCGGTTATCGCAAAGTTGAAAAAAATACGTGGAAACTGGACTAATCACAACTGAAATCCTAAAGGTACTGTTGTGGGCAATTCCCGTCGCCCTGATCATGGCCACACTCCGGTCCCCATGGTTCAAGGGGCTGGCCGGCGAAGCCTTGGTCGCCTTGGCAGCAAAGCTAAGGCTCCCGGCAAGTACCTACCACCGACTGCACAACGTCACTCTCCCCACGCCGGACGGAACCACCCAGATTGACCATATCTTCGTATCTCGGTACGGCATCTTCGTGGTCGAGACCAAGAACATGAAGGGCTGGATTTTCGGCGGTGAGCGGCAGGCTCAGTGGACGCAGAAGATCTACAAGCGAACCTTCAGGTTCCAGAACCCCCTTCGGCAGAACTACAAGCACGTGAAGGCGCTGGAGTCGGCGCTTGATGTCTCACCAGAGCACATCCATTCCGTGGTGGTGTTCAACGGGGCAAGCCGGTTCAAGACACCCATGCCAGCCAACGTTACTTGGGGCGGCGCCTACATCACGTACATCAAGTCATTCACTAACCCAGTGCTGAGTGAGTCCGAGGTACGAGACGTCCTGTCGCAAATCAAATCCGGCCGGTTGGCGCCAACCCGGGAGACGCACCGCCAGCACGTCCAACAGCTCCGGTCTCGGTCCACCCCGACAGGCCAGCGCGCCCTACGCACTTCTCCAAACAAGAGGAGCCCACCATGACTGATCTCCGCTCCCTCCAGGCACCGCTCAAGGAGCAATACCGGCAATCTCCGGAATCGGCCCTCGTCACGCTGAAGGCGGAGGGCCGTGTCGGCGAAGGGGTCTCGTGCAGTCTGGCCACCGGCAAGGCGCTGGTCGAGGCTGGGCTGCACCCCGCGACGGGTGGGCCCGGCACCCAGGCCTGTTCCGGGGACATGCTGCTGGAGGCGCTGGTGGCGTGCGCCGGTGTCACGTTGTCGGCGGTGGCCACGTCCTTGGAAATCCCCATCGAAGCGTGCACATTACGGGCTGAGGGGGATCTGGATTTCCGTGGCACGCTGGGCATCTCGAAGGAGGCCCCGGTGGGGTTCAAGGAGATCCGCCTGGAAATCGCGCTGCAGTCACCCGCCTCGGCCGAGCAACTGGACACGCTCCTCAAGCTCACCGAGCGGTACTGTGTGGTGGCGCAGACATTGAAGGCCGCCGTGCCGGTGCACGCCAGCTATCGAGACCATGCCCAATAACCAGAACCCGGAACAACGCGCCCGCGACCGCATCGATGAACAGCTCCGCGCCTCCGGCTGGACGGTGCAGAGTCTGGCCGCCCTGAACCCGCAGGCCGCCCGGGGCGTAGCGGTGCGCGAGTACCCCACCGACACCGGCCCCATGGACTACCTGCTGATGGTGGACGGCGAGCCGGTGGGCCTCATCGAGGCCAAGCGGGAGGAGGAAGGCCACCGCATCACCACGGTGGAGGAACAGTCGGCCCGCTACGCCGGCGCGGCACTCAAGCATGTGGGCAGGGCCGACCTGCGCTTCGTGTACGAGGCCACCGGCGAGATCACCCGCTTTACCGACCGCGACGACCCGGCCCCGCGCGCCCGCGAGGTGTTTCAGTTCCACCGGCCGGAAACCATGGCGGCGTGGCGCGCTCAGGCCGCCCCCCTCCGCGCCCGGCTGCAGGCCCTGCCCGCGCTGCAGCCCGACGGCCTGCGCGACTGCCAGTTCCGCGCCATCAACAACCTGGAAACCTCGTTAAGCGAGAACCGCCCCCGGGCGCTGATCCAGATGGCCACCGGCGCGGGCAAGACCTTTACGGCCATCACCAGCATCTACCGCCTGCTCAAGCACGCCGACGTCAAACGCGTCCTGTTTCTGGTGGACACCCGCAACCTGGGCGTGCAGGCCGAGAACGAGTTCCACCAGTACCTGCCCCAGGACGACAACCGCAAGTTCACCGAGCTCTACACCGTCCAGCGCCTGCGCTCGCCCCACGTGCCCACCGACGGGCAGGTCTGCATCAGCACCATCCAGCGCCTCTACTCCATCCTGAAGGGCGAGCCGCTGGAGGAGTCCGCCGAGGACGAGCTGCCCGGCCTCGACGCCCTGCGCCGGGAGCCGCTGCCGGTGGTCTACAACCCCAGGGTGCCGCCGGAGTTCTTCGACGTCATCGTCATCGACGAGTGCCACCGCTCCATCTACAACCTCTGGCGGCAGGTGATCGAATACTTCGACAGCTTCCTGGTGGGCCTGACCGCCACCCCGGACAACCGCACCTACGGCTTCTTCCACCAGAACGTGGTCAGCGAGTACCCGCTGGAGCAGTCGGTGGTGGACGGCATTAACGTGGACCATTTTGTCTGGCGCATCGACACCCGTTTGACCCGCGAGGGCGCGAAGATCGAGGCGGAGGAGACCATCGAGCACCGCGACCGCCTCACCCGCGAGCAGCGCTGGCAGCAACTGGACGAGGACCTGGAATACGAAGGCGCGCAACTGGACCGCAGCGTGGTCAACCCCAGCCAGATCCGCACCGTTGTACAGGCCTTCCGCAACGCCCTGCCCCGCATGTTCCCCGACCGCCGTCTGCCGGACGACGAAGCCGGCCCCGCCGGGGTCGAGGTGCCCAAGACGCTGATCTTCGCGAAGACCGACAGCCACGCCGACGACATCATCCACACCGTCCGCGAGGAGTTCGCCGCCGGCAACGACTTCTGCCGCAAGATCACCTACCGCATCGACGACGACCCCCAGAGCGTGCTGAACAGTTTCCGCAACGACTACCACCCGCGCATCGCCGTCACCGTGGACATGATCGCCACCGGCACCGACGTGAAACCCATCGAGTGCCTGCTGTTCATGCGCGACGTGAAAAGTCGCAACTACTACATGCAGATGGTCGGACGCGGCACCCGCAGCCTGGACGCCGACGGCCTGCGCCAGGTCAACCGCTCCGCCGCCGGGCCCAAGGCGCACTTCGTGCTGGTGGACGCAGTGGGCGTCAGCGAATCGAAGAAGATGGAAACCGGCAGCCTGGAGCGCAAGCCCAGCGTGCCCCTGAAGAACCTGATGCAGGCCGTGACCATGGGCGTGCGCGACCCGGACAGTCTGACCAGCCTGGCCGGCCGTCTGGCCCGGCTCAGCAAACGTCTGGACGACGAGCAGCAGCAGGCGGTGCGCAAGATCACCGGCGGCCCCGACCTCAACACCATCGCCTCGGAACTGCTGGCCACCGACGACCCCGACGCCCTGCGCCGCGCCGCCCGCGAAACCCACCACCTGCCCGAAAACGCCGAACCCAGCCCGGAACAGCTCGAAACCGCCCGTGAGGAACGTGCCAGGGCCGCCACCGCCGCCATCACCGGCGCGCTGACCACCTACCTGGAAGAGGTGCGCCAGCGGCAGGAACAGGTGGTGGACACCCTCAACCCGGACAAACTGGAAGTCAGCGGCTGGGAAACCGACGCCGAAACCCACCGCGAGCAACTGCGCCAGGCCTTTCGAGAGTGGCTGGAGGCCCACCGGGACGACATCGACGCCCTGACCATTTATTATCACCAGCCGCACCGCCGGCGGGAGATCACCGCCCGGGCCATCCGCGAACTGCTCGACGCCCTCAAGCGCGAGCAACCCAAGCTGGCCCCGGCCCGGGTGTGGGAGGCGTACGCCCGTCTGGACGAAGTGCAAGCGCGCCGGCCGGAAACCGAACTGGCCCAGATCATCGCCCTGGTGCGCCGGGTCAGCGGCTGGGACGACCAGCTCACCCCCTACGCCGAAACCGTGCGCGCCAACTTCAAACGCTGGGTGTTCGGCCGACACTCCGGCAACCAACCCAAATTCAACGAGGAACAGATGGCCTGGCTGGAAAAAATCCGCGACCACATCGCCGCCAGCTTCCACATCACCGTGGACGACCTGGACTACGCCCCATTTGACGCCGAGGGCGGACGCGGGCGCATGTGGCAGTTGTTCGGGGAGGACATGGAGCGGGTGTTGGATCAGATGAATGATGAGATGGCGGCGTGATGGCTACTTCTGGATCTCAACCACCAGAATGTGTTTCCCAATGGCCAAAAACATGGGAAGTGGCCGTGCTTGGCCAGGTAATCAGCGCCATAGAAGCTGGAAAAAGTTTCAAGTGCCTTGAACGGCCTCCAGAAGAAGGCGAGATTGGTGTAGCCAAAGTTAGCGCCGTAACGTGGGGAGAGTACCAAGAAAGTGAGAGCAAAACTTGTCTAGATCCTAGCCGAGTTCAGAACAATTTATTTATCCAAGAAGGGGACTTTCTATTTAGCCGATCAAATACAATCGATCTTGTCGGCGCTTGCGTGATTGCAAAAGCAGTCAGCCGCAATGTGATGCTAAGCGACAAGATCCTACGACTGACGTTTACTTGGGTTTCACCAAAGTTCGTCCTTTTCTACTTACGATCCGTAGCAGGCCGGCGGCAAATCGAACTGCTGAGCACAGGCAATCAGCAATCGATGCGGAACATTGGCCAGGAACGCATTAGGGCGATTCGACTGCCAATACCACCTCTTGCAGAACAACGCCGCATCGTCGCCAAGATCGAAGAACTCTTCTCCGAACTGGACAAGGGCGTGGAAAGCCTGAAAACCGCCCGCGCCCAGCTCAAGACCTACCGCCAGTCCCTGCTCAAGGCCGCCTTCGAAGGCCGCCTCACCGAACAATGGCGCCGAGACAACGCCGACAAACTCGAAACCGCCGACCAACTCCTTGAGCGCATCCGCGAAGAACGCGAAGCCTGCTACCAGCAGCAGCTAGGAGAGTGGAGGGCCGCAGTCGCGGAATGGGAGGTGAATGGCAAGTCAGGAAAGAAGCCGAGGAAGCCAAGACTGCCAAAGAAACTGCCTAATATAAGTAATGAAGATATTCGCAACTTACCTCATATACCTTATGAATGGAAGTATCTTCGTTTAGGTACATTGATACATACGGACGTCGGCTATGCTTTCAAGAGCTCTAGTTTTTCAGAGTCAGGCGTGCGGCTTCTTCGAGGTGATAACATCGCACCCGGGAGACTCCGTTGGGATAATGCAAAATACTGGCCAGAGAAAAGACTTAGCGGCTATGAGAGTTTATTAGTACATGAAGGTGATGTTGTCTTAGCCATGGATAGACCCATAATTTCTTCCGGTTTGAAACTGGCGGTAGTACGCCCAGAAGATTCCCCATGCTTACTGGTTCAACGGGTCGCTAGGTTCAGGAAAAGCACTTCAGTAGACATGAGATTCTTGACTGGAGCCCTATCACAGAAGAGATTTGCTGTGCACTGTCTAGGCAACCAGACAGGAACTCAGCTACCGCATATTAGCGAGTCACAAATCAGGGAATTTATTATTCCTGTTTGCAGCGCGGAAGAGCAAGCTGAGATTGGGCAGGTGCTCGATGAAGAGTTATCAAAGATCGAGCATTTAGAGCATCTGATCCTATCTTCAATAGAGAAAATCGAATATTTGCGCCAGTCCATCCTAAAACGCGCCTTCGAAGGCAACCTCGTCCCCCAGGACCCCAACGACGAGCCCGCCAGCGCCCTGCTGGAGCGCATCCGCCAGGAACAGGCCGATGCCCCCAAAATCAAGCGCCGCACACGCAAGGCAAGGACGCCCGCATGAGCCAGGTGACGGCACAGGAACTCCTCGATCAACTCCGACAACTCGACGAGTCGGATCGGATCGAAGCCAAGCGGGCCTCGGCCATCGGTGAGTCCCTGCTGGAAACGGTCTGCGCCTTCGCTAACGAGCCGGGGCTGGGCGGCGGCTGGCTGTTGCTGGGCGTGGAAAAGGCCACGGATACGCCCGGTGACTATCGCGTAACCGGCATAGCGGACCCGGACAAGCTGCTCAACGACCTGCACTCCCGCTGTGCCAATGCCTTCAACGTGCCCCTGCGCATTCAGGCGCGGGCTGAGGCGCTGAGTGAAGGCACGGTAATCCTGGTAGAAGTGGCGGAAGCCGATCCGGCCTCCCGGCCTATCTGCTTTGCGAACAAGCCCCTGCCCCGCTCGGCCTGGCGGCGTGGCCCCAGTGGCGATTACCGTTGCAATCAGGACGATCTCGCGGCGCTGTATCAGGGGCGATCTGGCCAGAGTTACGATGCCTCAGTGGTGACCGGGGCCAGTCTGGATGATCTCGACCCGGACGCCATCGAGCACTATCGCAACGCGCGCCGCGCCGTAAACCCGGCGGCGGAGGAGCTGAACTTTTCCGACGATGAATTGCTGGAATCGCTGGGTGCTGTCGTTCGAAATGCCGGCAACCTGCAGCCCACGGTGGCAGGGGTGTTGCTGTTCGGTCGGCGGGGCGCTTTGCGCCGTCTTTTCCCGGCCAACCGGGTGGACTATGTGCGCATTCCCGGCAAGGAGTGGATTGAAGACCCACACGAGCGCTTCACCACGCTGGATCTGCGCGACACCCTACCCCGGCTGATTCAGCGGGCGACGGCCGCGGTGCTGGACGACCTGCCCCGTGCCTTCCAGCTACCTGAAGGGGAGATACGCCGGGACGAAAAGACGGTGCTGCCAGACAAGGTGGTGCGCGAGGCCGTGGTGAACGCCGTCATGCACCGCAACTATCAGCGCCAGCAGCCCGTTCAGTTGCTGCGTTACAGTAATCGACTTGAAGTGCAGAACCCGGGGTACTCCCTGAAGGCGCTGGAGAATCTGGGCGAGCCGGGTTCGCAGTGGCGCAACCCGGTCATCGCTTCGGTGTTGCACGAGATGGGGTTGGCTGAAACCAAAGGCAGCGGTATCCGCGTCATGCGCCGGCTGATGGAGGAAGCGGGGCTTTCGCCGCCCAGTTTCGATTCCGACCGCCACAATGACCAGTTTTCTGCTACCTACCTGTTCCACCACTTCCTGACCGAGGAGGATGTCGCTTGGCTCGGCCAGTTCCGGCATCTGGGGCTGGGCGAGGACGAGCAGCGGGCGCTGATCTTCGTTCGGGAGACCGGCCGAATCACCAACTCCGATTACCGCGACCTGAACCGGGTCGATACCCTGACCGCCAGTCAGCGATTGGCCCGTTTGCGGGACCTGGAGCTAGTCGAGCAGGTGCCGCGTGGACCGGCGACCTACTATGTGCCGGACGCTCGACTGGGTATTCCAGCAGACCAGGCTGAGGATGAGCTGTTGGCTAACTTTTCCGAGTCGCCGGAAGGCTTATCTAGGGAGTCCGAAGGCTTATCTAGGGAGTCCGAAGGCTTATCTAGGGAGTCCGAAGGCTTATCTAGGGAGTCCGAAGGCTTATCTAGGGAGTCTCTACTCGGAGCGCTCCCAGAATCTTTGCGCCACCAGATTGAGGCGCTGGGCCAGAGGACCCGCGGCTCTGAACGACTTGAAGCCGCCATATTGGCCCTTTGCGCCCTGCGCCCCTGGTCGTTACGTGAGCTAGCGACAGCGACGGGGCGCAACCCCGCCTATCTCCAACACCGATACCTCACGCCATTGGTACGCAAGGGTCGGTTACAGCGACAGTACCCAGATGAGCCGAACCGCCCAGATCAGGCCTATATCGCCATCGAGGAGCAAGAATGAACGCCGAAAACCTCGTCTCCAGGGTCTGGAACTTCTGCCACATGCTGCGCGACGACGGCGTGAGCTATGGCGACTACCTGGAGCAGATCACTTACCTCATCTTCCTCAAGATGGCCGACGAATACAGCCGGCCGCCCTGGGGCCGGGATGTGGGCATCCCCGAGGCCTACAACTGGCAGAGCCTGAAGGCCCGCAAGGGCGCGGAGCTGGAGGGGCACTACATTGAGCTGCTGCGCGAGCTGGGCCAGGCGCGCGGCATGCTGGGCCAGATTTTCACCAAGGCCCAGAACAAGATTCAGGACCCGGCCAAGCTGGCGCGGCTGATCCAGCTCATCGACGACGAGACCTGGGTGATGCTCGATGCCGAGGTCAAGGGCGATATGTACGAGGGCCTGCTGGAGCGCAACGCCCAGGACACCAAGTCGGGCGCCGGCCAGTACTTCACGCCCCGCCCGCTGATCCGCGCCATGGTGGAGTGCGTGCAGCCACAGCCCGAGAAGACCATCTGTGACCCGGCCTGCGGCACGGGCGGCTTCTTTCTGGCGGCGTACGATTACATCAAGGCGCACCACATGGCCGAGATGACCGCCGAGCAGAAGCAGGCGCTCAAGCACCATACGTTCTACGGCAACGAGATCGTGCCCAGCGCCCGCCGCATGTGTCTGATGAACCTCTTTCTGCACAACATCGGCGATATTGGCGATGAACCCACCATCTCCCCCACCGACGCGCTACTGGCCGAGCAGCCGAGAAAACACGATTACGTGTTGGCCAACCCGCCCTTCGGCAAGAAGAGCACGCTGACCATCACCAACGAGGCCGGTGAGCAGGCGCGGGAGGAGTTCGAGTACAACCGCCAGGATTTCTGGGCCACCACCTCGAACAAGCAGCTCAACTTCGTCCAGCACATTCGCACGCTGCTGAAGGAGCACGGTCAGGCGGCGGTGGTGGTGCCGGACAATGTGCTGTTCGAGGGCGGCGCCGGCGAGACGGTGCGGCGCAAGCTGATGGAGACCACCGAGTTGCACACCATCCTGCGCCTGCCCACTGGCATCTTCTACGCCCACGGGGTCAAGGCCAATGTGCTGTTCTTCGACGGCCGCCCCGGGCGTGCGGAGCCGTGGACGGACGCGGTCTGGTTCTACGACTACCGCACCAACATCCACCACACCCTCAAGAAGAAGCCGCTGCGCGACGAGCACCTGCGCGAGTTCATCGAGTGCTATAAACCGGGGGCACGCCACCAGCGCCAGGCCACCTGGAGCGAGGACAACCCGGACGGCCGCTGGCGGTGCTACAGCCGCGAGGAGATCTTCAAGCGCGACAAGACCAGCCTGGATATCTTCTGGCTGCGGGACCAATCCCTGGGCGACCTGGACAACCTGCCCGAGCCGGACGAGATCGCCGAGGAGATCATCGAGAACCTGGAGGCCGGGCTGGAGAGCTTCCGGGGGGTGTTGTCGGAGCTGCAGGCCGAGCGGTGATTCGGGCGGTGGAACCCAATCGAACCTTCAGTATCCGCGAAATGCTGCCCAGTGCCCATGCAAAGTGAGGCAGAGAGGCCGCCTATCATGTAGCGTTCGTCTTGACGTACGTACTGAATAGCGTACATTTGATGAACTACTGAACACGTCAGGGGTGCGTCATGACCGGAATCACTGCAACCGAGGCGCGCAGCAACCTTTACCGGTTGATCGATGAAACGGCCGAGTCCCACCAGCCCATCGTCATCATGGGTAAGCGGAACCGAGCCGTTCTGGTATCCGAGGAAGACTGGTCAGCCATTCAGGAGACCCTGTACCTGCTGTCGGTACCGGATATGCGGGAGTCTGTTCGCGAGGGGATGGAAACCCCATTGGATGAATGTGATGAGGAGCTGGATTGGTGACATGGAAGCTGGCCTACACCAAACAAGCGCAGAAGGACGCAAGGATGCTGGCCGCCAGCGGCCTCAAATCGAAAGGTCAGGAATTGCTGGCGCTGATCGCCGAAGACCCCTACCGCAAGCCGCCCCCGTTCGAGAAGCTCATCGGTGATCTCTCGGGGGCCTATTCCAGACGCATCAACATTCAGCATCGTCTGGTCTATCAGGTGCTTGAGGACGAAGGCGTGGTGAAGGTGCTCCGGCTCTGGAGCCACTACGAATAATGCCTGGTCATCCCCCTCATCTCCGACGACATCGGCACCGGGGTGCGCACCTCGGCCATGTTGCCCTCGAAGAACTCGAAATCCAGGGGCTGGAACTTCTGCCAAATGCTGCGCGACCAATCCCTGGGCGACCTGGACAACCTGCCCGAGCCGGGCTGGAGAGCTTCCGGGGCGTTCTATCGGCGCTGCAGTCTGACCGGTGATGCCTGACCTGACCACGATCCGGGTTTACGGTGAGGCGGAACTGGAGGAGGATATTCGCCGCGACGGACGCAGCTAAGACCGGAGGCCGCATCGTATGAAGCTGTCGAGTACCGGATTCGCAGTCCTTGGGGCCGCGCTGATCGCCATCAGTTACGGGTTGGCACGCTTCGCTTTCGGTCTCTTCGTACCACCCATCCGCGAAGAGCTGGGTCTCTCGGCGTCGGTGATCGGCATCATCGGGGCGTTGCCGTTGATCAGCTTTCTTCTGGCGACGGCAGTTGCGCCGCTGGTCACCAAAATTCTCGGTTCCCGCTACACCGCGACGCTCTCCGGGGCATTCGGCGCCGGCGGGCTTGGACTCATCAGTCAGGCTGACGGCGCGGTGGCGCTCGGCGTGGGCGTATTCGCGTGCGGCATCTGTACAGGCTTAATGATGCCCGCCCTCACGGCGGCCATGCAGGCCGTGGTGAAGCGCACGCTGCACGGGCGCGTTAGTTCGGTGATGAACGCAGGCACGAGTATCGGTGTGGTAGTGGCCGTTCCCACGGTACTGCTGTTGACGGATGCCTGGCGGTTTGCGTATGCCTCTTTTGCCGTACTCGCCGTCGTCGGCCTGGTGGCCGCCTGGCGTTTACTCCCCTCGGTGTCACGGGTGGTGCCCGCAGAGGCCGCCTCTCCACCGCCTCTGAGGGAACTGCCCTGGTCGCGCCTTATCCGGCTGTCGCTCTTTGCCTTCCTCATGGGTGTCGTCTCGTCCGCCTACTGGATCTTTGCGCCAGACCTGGTAGTCAACCTTGGGGGCCTCCCCTCCGCTTCCACGGCCTGGCTCTGGCTCGCGGTAGGGGTGGCCGGGCTTGGTGGTGCTGCGGTCGCCGACCTGGCCGACCGCAACAACCCGCCGATCACCCAGGCGCTGATGCTGATGATGCTCGCCGCCAGCCTTGCGCTGCTCGCCGCAAGTCCGGCGCAACCGCTGCTGACGGCGTTCTCGGCGCTGGTCTTCGGGCTCGCCTACATGAGCCTGACCGGGCTTTACCTGATGACTGGCATACGCTTGCTGCCCGGGCGCCTCTCGGTTGGCCCTGTGCTGCCCTTCATGGCGGTATCGCTGGGCCAGGCCAGCGGATCGCCGTTGGTGGGGTGGCTGGTGGAAGGGTTTGGCTACGCCGATGCGTTCGCCATGCTCGCCGCGGTTGGTGTCTTCGTGGCCGTGCTGTCGCCCTTCTACCCGGGCGCCATCGCCGAGGCAGAGGAAGAAGAGGGTTCGGAGGAAACGGGTCTGCAGGCCGCGTACGATCACCAGTTGCACGACGAAGAGGGTGAACCGCTCGAGGACCCGTGTTGGACTCTTGATGAGGACGAGGGCGACGCTGGCATGAAAACCTCTTGACCACTCATTAATCGGAACCAGGCCGCGCAGCCGATTCAGACAGCGCCATGCTCGAGAGCTCCGCCCCAATATCACGGTGATGGGTGGCGTGCTGGCGGCGAGTGGCCTGGCTGCGACCGGGACCCAGTGCTATACGGTTAGGCATGTCCGCACCGGACGTCGGCCGAATGGATATGATGCCGACTTGGGCGTATTTACCATTTTTACAATGAGGTTTCCCCGCAAGAGGAAGAAACAGTGCGGGCGCAACACCGCCGGGGCCAATGCGCGATACATGCCGGCTTGCCGCGATCGCAAAGAAGGAGCCCTCAAAATGCCAGCCAGACCAAACGTCGTCGTTTTCGATGTTTTGGAGACGCTCCTCAACCTTGATCCACTGGCGGAGCGCTTCGAAAAAGTGGGTCAGCCCGCAACCTTGGCCGGCCCATGGTTCATGCGATTTCAGCGCGACGCCATGGCACTGAGCCTTGCCGGCGATGCCGCACCCTTCGAGCCCGTCGCTCGTCAGGCTCTGAGGACCGAATCGCAACAGACGCTCAGCGAAGACGACATCGATTACATCCTCGCCGGCTTCGCCTCGCTGCCCACCTTTGATGACGCCCTACCGGCCATGCGCACCCTGTCCGAGGCCGGCATCAAGGTTGGCTGCCTGACTGTCGGCAGTCCGGATAATACGCGTGCCTTCCTTGACGGCGCCGGGCTGCTCGAGTTCGTTGACCACGTCGTCACCGCCCAAGCCGCAGGCATTTGGAAGCCGCACCCGAACATCTACCACTTCGCCGCGGAGCAGTTGCAGACACCGCTTGACCGCATGGCACTGGTTGCCGTGCACGCCTGGGATTGCCACGGCGCCAAGCGGGTCGGCGCACTTGCCGGCTGGTGTGCCCGTCTTGAACTTGAGCCTGGGGATGTCTTTCTGCCTGCCGACGTCACCGGCCAGACCCTGACCGAGGTGGCGGACAAACTGGTGGCCCTGGGAGAGCCCTGACTTTCTTACGCCGCCGAGGACGTCGCGACATTTCAGCGCGTCATCGCCCAGCTGCCCGACATAGGGTCTGGGCCGTGACGCAAAACGGAGGCGGCGGGCCCCAATGGTGGGAAGGCCCGCCGCCCCGCCCTTCAGGGGTCTAGGTCTAGGCCTAGCCCATCGCCTTATCCAAAATGGCATTCAGCGTCGGGCTGGGCCGCATGACCTTGTCGGCCACCTCGGGGGACGGGTGGTAGTAGCCGTCCAGCTCCGCCGGCTTGCCCTGCACCACGCTGAGTTCTTCGAGGATCTGCTCCTGCTTCTCCTTGAGCTCCTTGGCCACGGACTTGAAGCGCTCCGCCAGCTCCTTGTCCTCGGTCTGCGCGGCCAGCGCCTCGGCCCAGTAAAGGCCCAGGAAGTAGTGGCTGCCCCGGTTGTCCAGCTCACCGGTCCGGCGGGAGGGCGATTTCTCGTTCTCCAGCACCGCCTCGGTGGCCTGGTCCAGGGCCTGGCCCAGAATGCGGGCTCGCGCGTTGTCCTGCTTCATGCCCAACTCGTCCAGCGATACGGACAGGGCCAGGAACTCGCCCAGCGAATCCCAGCGCAGGTGGTTTTCCTCCTGCAACTGCTGGACGTGCTTGGGCGCGGAGCCGCCGGCCCCGGTCTCGTACATGCCGCCGCCGTTCAGCATGGGCACGATGGAGAGCATCTTGGCCGAGGTGCCCAGCTCCAGGATGGGGAACAGGTCGGTCAGGTAGTCGCGCAGCACGTTACCGGTCACGGAGATGGTGTCGCGACCGCGCAGGGCGCGCTCCATGGACCGGCGAATGGCCTCTTCGTAGGTCTGGATACGGATATCGAGCCCGCTCAGGTCGTGCTCCTGCAGGTAGCAGTTGACCTTCTTGATCAGCTCGATGTCGTGGGGGCGGTTGCGGTCCAGCCAGAAGATGGCGGGGGTGTCGGACTCGCGGGCCCGGCGGACGGCCAGCTTGACCCAGTCGCGCACGGCGATGTCCTTGGTCTGGCAGGCGCGCCAAATATCGCCCTTCTCCACCTCATGCTCCATGAGCACGTGGCCCTTGTGGTCGACGATGCGCATGATGCCGTCGGCCTCGAGTTCGAAGGTCTTGTCGTGGGAGCCGTACTCCTCGGCCTTCTTCGCCATCAGGCCCACGTTGGGCACGGAGCCCATGGTGGTGGGATCGAAAGCACCGTTGGTCTTACAGAAGTTGATCATCTCCTGGTAGATCTTGGAGTAGGTGCTCTCCGGCATGACCGCCTTGCAGTCCTTCGGCTTGCCGTCGGGGCCCCACATCTTGCCGCCGTTGCGGATCATGGCCGGCATGGAGGCGTCCACGATCACGTCACTGGGCATGTGCAGGTTGGTGATGCCCTTGTAGGAGTCCACCATGGCCATTTCCGGGCGGTGCTCGTAGACGGCCAGGATGTCGCGGTGGATCTCCTCCTGCTGGGAACGCGGCAGGGTCTCGATCTTCTCGTAGACGCTGCTGAGGCCGTCGTTGGGGTTCACGCCCAGTTCCTTGAACAGGCTGCCCCACTTCTCGAAGACCTCCTTGTAGTAGACCTTCACCGCGTGGCCGAACACGATGGGGTGCGAGACCTTCATCATGGTGGCCTTCACGTGCAGCGACCACATGACCTGGGAGTCCCGGGCATCCTTCATGGTCTCTTCCAGGAAGGCGCGCAGGGCGTTCACGCTCATGCGCATGCTGTCGATGATCTCGCCGGTCTCGAGCTCCAGCTTCTTCTTCAGCGTGACGTTGCCTTCCTTGTCCACGAACTCGATGCGCACCGTACCGGCCTGGGGCATGGTGACCGACTGTTCGGCGGAGTAGAAATCACCACCGCGCATGTAGTCCGCGTGGGTGCGCGAGGCCTTGCACCAGTCACCCATGTTGTGGGGGTGCTTGCGGGCAAAGTTCTTGACGGCCCGCGGCGCGCGGCGGTCGGAGTTGCCCTCGCGCAGCACCGGGTTGACGGCGCTGCCCAGTACCTTGCCGTACCGGTCGTGGATCTTCTGCTCTTCGTCGTTCTTCGGCTCGGCGGGGTAGCTGGGGACATCGTAGCCCTGGGCTTGCAGTTCCCGGATGCAGGCGTTGAGCTGGGGGATGGAGGCGCTGATGTTGGGGAGCTTGATGATGTTGGCGTTCGGGTCCTGCGTCAGGTCACCGAGGAAGGCGAGGCCGTCTTCCACTTTCTGATCGTCGCTCAGCCGCTCCGGGAACTCGGCGAGGATGCGTCCGGCCAGGGAGATATCGGAGAGCTTCACGTCGATCCCGGCGGCGCTGGTGAAGGTCCTGACGATCGGGAGCAGCGAGCGGGTGGCAGCTGCGGGGGCCTCGTCCGTGAGGGTGTAGTAGATGGTATTGGTGACGTTGTCGGTCATTGGGATCCTCTTATGGTGATCATCGGATGACGACGCATGTAGTTATTATCCGACCCGAATGGCCACGCATGGCGGTCAGGTCCTCTGCGTACTCGCTGAGCGCCCCGAGGGTATCGAGTCGGCCCCGGTAGGCGCAAACGGAAGCACTCCCTCTATTGTACATCGGTTGACGCGGTCGCTCCTGCCCATCGCCCTGGCCCTGCCGGACTACCTGGCCGCTGCGGTGGTGGTGATCGTTTTCCAGTCGCTGGTGGAGCTGTTCGGTATGGTCGCTTACCTGAAATGGGTACCGCGCCGGCTCATCCCTGACGCCCCAACCTAAGGAGGCGCAGAGCACCCAGTCATTGCGAGGAGCAACGCGACGAAGCAATCCATGACCGGTGCATTGCCGGACCGAATGGATTGCTTCGCTGTGCTCGCAACGACGGTTGAATTAATGACTTGGAGAGTCAAGATAGGGGCCAGGACACCGCGCCCGGTCGCGTTGCCACTCACTCGGCGCAGACGGCTCTGACAACACCATGCTCGAAAGCTACGCTCCAATATTCGGCCAGTTCTTTGGCCTGGTGTCGCTGGTGCTCTGTGTGCTGGCGTTTGCCAGCAAGAAGGACGACCGGCTGCTGGTGCTGCTGACCTCGGCCAATGTAGCGTTCGCGCTGCAGTTTATGGCGTTCGGCAGCTGGACGGCGGCGGCGCTGAGCGTGCTGGTGATCGCCCGGATAGCGCTGGCCCGGCGCTACCCCCGCAACCTGGCGGTGATGGCCGGTGTGTTGGCGGCGAGTGGCCTGGCCGCCCTGCTCACCTGGCAGAACTGGGCGGATTTCCCGGCCCTGGTGGCCATGGTGCTGGGCACGGTGGGCATGTTCATGCTGCGCGGCATCCCCATGCGCGTCTTTCTGGGCCTGGCAGCCCTGGCCTGGCTGGTCAGCCACGTACTGGTGGGTGCCGTGGGCGGCATGCTGGCCGAGGCCCTGGTGCTGGCCACCAACCTGATTACCATCTTTCGATTGGCGCGAGTGAGTCCCCGCTACGCGGAGGCCGTCAGTTAGGCGCCGGAATGGGCGCTCTGGGCGGGCACCAGCAGCACCAGCCGGTGGCTCGCCCGGCAGACAGCCTCGGCGGTACTGCCGAGCAGCAGTTCCGTCATCCGGTTGTGGCCCCGCCGGCCGAGAATGATCAGGTCCGCCCCGCGCGCCTCGGCCGTCCGGACAATCTCTGCGCTCGGCCGACCTTCTTCCAGCAGTTCCACGGCGAATGCATCGGGTGGACCGGCACGCTCCCGCAGGCGCTGGATATGACCTTCAATGCAGGCCCGGGAGTCGCCCGGCCCGGGGCACTCGAGCCAGGGGCCCACCGAAACCACCATGCCCCCCGCGCATTGGGGCAGAAAACGCAGGAAAACGGCCTCGGCACCGGCAGCGGCTTCGGAGCCGTCGGTGGCCAGCAGGGGCCGGCAGATGTCGTCCAACGGTTTGGCCTCCTCGCCGTTGATGGGCGCCAGCAGCAGTGGACGGTCCGCCAGCCGCGCCAGGTCCAGCACCGTGCTGCCGAGTAACAGTTCCCGGATAACACCGTGCCCCTGGCTGCCCGCCAGGAGGGCACCCGCCCCCTGCTCTGCCGCTGCCGCAACCAGCTCGCGGGCCACCGGGCCGACCCGCACGGTCCAGTCCACCTCCAGGCCAGTGTCCTGCTTGAGCTGGGTGGCGATTCCCGCCAGTTTCTCTTCGTAGTACGCCCGATGCCTGACCTCCGGCGCCCGGGTATACGCCTCGGCGATCACGTAGGCCAGGGTGACGCGCTGGCAGCCCAGGGCCGGCAGGCGAGCCAGTTGGGCTGCCAGCTGCGGCCAGGCCGGTGAGAAGTCGATAGCGGCCAGAATGTGCTTAAGCATGTCCTTTCTCCGTTGGCTGAAACGCCAAAATCACTGCCTGTCGGTTGTGCCCGGCGACGCGGGCCGCCAGGGGCTGACGGCCCCCTCCACCACCAGCCGTTTCCAGCGCCAGATCCCCTCCAGGTCCACCTGGTAAGGGCCTTCAGAGAGCGCGTTGGCGAGGTAGACGGTCACGCCCTCCACCACCAGGACCGCGTAGTCCTCCCGCGCCTCTGGCACCCGGGCCTCGGCCATGGGCACGGCGGCGTGCCCGCCACAACAGCCGTGCTGGGGCGAGGCGCGCAGGGTCAGCGCCCCACCGTGGCGCTGCACCCAGTCCCGGGCGGCCGGGGTGAGGGTCACGGTGGTCATCCCTTACCCGCCACCGGCGCCAGCCCCGGCTGGGTCTCCTCCGGGAACCAGTGTTTCGTCCGGTTGGCGATCCGCACCAGTGCCAGCATCAGCGGCACCTCCACCAGCACCCCCACCACGGTGGCCAGCGCTGCACCCGATTGCAGGCCGAACAGGGCAATGGCGGCGGCCACCGCCAGTTCAAAGAAGTTGCTGGCACCGATCATGGCCCCGGGCGCGGCCACCGAGTGCTGCACCCGCCACGCCTTCGCCCAACGATAGGCGATGAAGAAGATCAGGAAGGTCTGAATGATCAGCGGGATGGCGATCAGCAGGATGTGCAGCGGGTTGTTCAGGATGACCTCGCCCTGGAATGCGAACAGCAGGATAAGGGTGAGGATCAGCCCGATGGGGGTCACCGGTGCCAGGCGCTTCATGAAGACGTTGTCGAACCACTCCACGCCCTTGTGCTTGATGAGCAGCACCCGGGTGAGGTAACCCGCCGCGAGCGGGATGACGATGTACAGGAACACCGACAGCGCCACGGTATCCCACGGCACCTGAATGTCCGAGATCCCCAGCAGCAGCACCACGATGGGGGCGAAGGCAAAGAGCATGATGAGGTCGTTCACCGACACCTGCACCAGGGTGTAGGCGGCATCGCCCCGGGTCAGGTAGCTCCAGACGAAGACCATCGCCGTGCAGGGCGCCGCGCCCAGCAGGATGGCCCCGGCCAGGTACTCCCGGGCCAAATCCTCGGGGATGAAGGGTTGGAAGACCACCATCAGGAAGAACCAGGCAATGGCGAACATGGTGAAGGGCTTGATCAGCCAATTCACCGTGGTAGTGATCACCAGCCCCTTCGGCTGCCGGCGCACCCCCATGATGGAGGTGAAGTCGATCTGCACCATCATCGGGTAGATCATGGCCCAGATGAGGATGGCCACCGGGATGGAGACCTGGGCGTACTCGAACTGCGCCAGGGTATCCGGCACCACGGGCAGGAACTGCCCGAGGAGCACGCCGGCGATCATGCCCAACGCCACCCAGATGCTCAGGTAGCGCTCAAACAGGCCCATGCCCTCCTTGGTGGAGGGGGCGTTGTCGGCAGCAGTGGGCTGCGTATCGCTCATGAGTAGTCCTCACTCCAGGGTTCGATGATCAGTCGGCTGTGGTGCTCGGCCAGGATCTCCCGCAGGTAACGCGCCTCCTGCGCCTGCCGCGCCCGCAGTACCGGATCGGTGACGGTCAGCGGCGTGAGCGCCTGGTTGGCGATCCAGGCCGCCGGTTCGATGCCGGCCCGGCGCAGGTCCGCCTGCAGGGCGGCCGCCTCGTGCACCGGGGTGGCCTCCGGCAGGGTGCAGATCAGCATGTGGGTGTAGTGCGGGTCGCGCAGGCGGGGCAGCAGGTGCTCCACCTCGGGCGCCACGCCCTGGCTCTGCCGGCCCAGCTCCCGGTGGTAGGCCTGGGCGGCGTCCAGCAGCAGGATGGTGTGGCCGGTGGGGGCGGTGTCCAGCACCACAATCTCGTCCTCGGCCCGGGCCACGGTACGGGCAAAGGCCTGGAAGACGGCGATCTCCTCCGTGCAGGGGGAGCGCAGGTCCTCCTCGAGCAGCTTGCGGCCCTCCTCGTCCATGTCGGCGCCGGCGGTGGCCATGACGTGGGCCCGGTAGCGCTCGGTCTCCGCCTGGGGGTCCACCCGGCCGATGGTCAATCCGGTGGGCAGTTCGCCCCCCACCGCTGCCTCCACGTGGGCGGCCGGGTCGGTGGTGGTCAGGTGCACATAGTGACCGCGCGCGGCCAGGGCCACGGCGATGCGGGCCGCCAGGGTGGTCTTGCCGACACCGCCCTTGCCCAGGGTCATGACCGCACCGCGGCCGTCGCGCTCCAGACTGTCGACCAGCCGCTCGAAGGTCTCGCCCTCGGGGGTGGCAATACCCGCCGGCTGCGGCGCGGGGGCGTCCTCGGTGCCAAGCAGGACGCGCAAACCGGCGAGCCCCATGGGTGCCCGGGCACGCAGGGGACGCTCGCTACGCGGCAGTTCAACGAGCGCGGCAGGCATGGCAGCCAGTGCCCGCTGGCCCCGGGCTTCCAGAGCGCGGGCCACCGGATCGCGGTCATCGCTGGCCCGGAAGACCCCGTTGACGACCAGGTGCTGATTGCCGACCCCGAGCGCACGCAACTCCGTGCAGGAACGGGCCGCGTCTTCCAGGGCGGCGGTTTCCGGGCGACTGACCAGGACCAGCGTGGTGCGTGCACCGTCGGCCAGGGCTGCGACCGCACCGGCGTAAACACCCTTCTGGGCCGACAGTCCTTCCAGCGGGCCGAGACAGGAGGTACCGGAGGTGTTGGTCTCGATGTAACCGGTCCAGGCGCTGGGCAGGGAGAGCAGCCGCAGGGTGTGGCCGGTGGGTGCGGTGTCGAAGACCAGGTGGTCGTAGCCCTCGGCGGCACGGGGATCGCCCAGCAGGCCGGCAAAGGCGTCGAAGGCGGCGATCTCCACGGTGCAGGCCCCGGAGAGCTGCTCTTCCATGCTGCGGACAATGGCCTCGGGGAGTTGCCCCCGGTAGGGGCCGACCACCCGCTCCCGGTAGGCCTCGGCGGCCTTCTCCGGGTCGATGTTCAGCGCGTGCAGGTTATCCACGCTCGGGACCGGGCGCGGGGTATCCCCCAGATCGGTCTCCAGCACCTCGTCGATGTTGGAGGCCGGGTCGGTGGAGACCAGCAGCACCCGCTTGCCCTGCTCCGCCAGGGCCAGGGCGCTGGCACAGGCCAGCGAGGTCTTGCCGACTCCGCCCTTTCCGGTGAAGAAGAGGTTTCGGGTGGTATTTTCGAGAAAGTCCATCGATGAGCCCTATGGGGTTAGGGAAACGGGGCCACGGAAAGCAGTAAGCCGAGGATGGGCGGTTGCCGATGCCAGAGCGCGTGAGCGCCTAGCAGCACCCGCTGCCCTGCTGCTTCTCGGCGTCAGCGCCGCAGCAGCCGCCGGACTCCGTTTCGCTGGATTGCGCCTTGACACCCACCCAGCCGGCCAGCGCCTCGCGGTCCGGGTAGCTGCCCTGGCTCATCACCTCGCCATCCACCAGGAAGACCGGCAGGGCGTCTTCGCCCCGGCGCTCCAGGATGCCCTTGATGGTGGCGTTTTCGACGAAGGCGCCGGGCTGCTGGGAGAGGTTGTATCGGGTCACCGCCACCCCCTGCTTCTTCAGCCAGTCCAGGTCGGCAGCCAGCTTCGAGAGCTTGGGGTCGACGCTGGGGCCGCAGACACCGGTGGAACAGCATTGCGGCGGGTCGAAAACGGTCAGTTCGGTCATGTCACAACACCTCTCGCATTGAATATTCGTCGACGGTGAGCCGCCGCGTGCGCCTGATGACTCCGGCCCTGACGGGTCATTTGAGGGTGTCAACCAGATCGGCGACCCGTCGCTTGATGTCATCCCGCACGGCGCGGAACTCGGCCATGATTTCTTCCTCACGGCCCCGGACCTTGGCCGGGTCCGGGAGCGGCCAGTGGTGTTTTTCGAGGCCGCCCGGCACCACCGGGCAGTGCTCGTCGGCGTGACCGCAGACGGTGACCAGTACATCGGCACGGGCCAGCATGTCGTCGGTGAGCCGGGTGGATGCCTGCCCGGAGATGTCCACGCCATCCTCGGCCATAACGGCGATGGCGCGCGGGTTCTTGCCGTGGGCCTCGATGCCGGCGGACAACACCGTTACGCGGTCGCCGCCCAGGGCCCGGGCGTAGCCCTCGGCCATTTGCGAGCGGCAGGAGTTGCCGGTGCAGAGAAAGAGCACGGCCTTGTGTTCAGTCATGAGGCGGCCTGTATCAGTAACCTTGTTTCAGTTCAGGGGTGGGCGGTTGGGCATGCAGCAAAGCCGCTGGTGGGCGGCCTGCCAGGGCACGCCGGCGGCGCCGGCAGCGGCCTCGACAACCCGGTGCACCCAGTCCGGCAAATCGTCCGCCAGCCGGTAGTGCACCCACTGCCCCCGCCGCTCGTCCACCACCACACCGGCGTCGCGCAGTTGCGCCAGGTGGCGGGAGATCTTGGGCTGGGACAGTTCCAGGGCGTGGGTGAGCTCGCAGACGCAGAGACGCCCTTCGGCCTGGAGCAGGATGACGCTCTGCAGCCGCGTGGTGTCCGCCAGCAGGCGGAAGAGCTTTTCGGGGGCGATGTCCATGGGCACAATATACGCCTTGCCGTATATATGGACAAGCATATAGGCAGATTGGTCGGCCGCCAATAACGAAAGGGGCGCCACTCTCCCGAGTGTCGCCCCTTTCTACCGGGCCAATCCCTGGCCCGTTCAGGCTGTTACCGCAAGGTACGGCTTACAGGCCCAGGCGCTCCTTCTCACGCTCGGCCGCGGAGGCCGGCAGCGGGATGAAGCCGTCGCGCACGGTCACGTCCTGACCCTCCTGGGTGTAGATCATGCGCAGGAACTCGCGCTCCACCGGAGGCAGGTCCTCGTTGGGGTTCTTGTTGACGTAGACGTACAGGAACCGGGCCAGCGGGTAGTCGCCGCTCAGCGCGTTCTCGGCATTGGGCTCGTAGAGGCCGTCGTGGCCCAGCTTGATGGCCCGCACGCCGGAGGTCAGATAGCCGATGCCGGAGTAGCCGATACCGTTCAGCGACTCGCTGACGCCCTGCACCACTGAGGCGGAACCGGGCTGCTCGTTGATGGTGTCCTTGAAGTCACCGTCGCAGAGGGCGTGCTCGCGGAAGTAGCCGTAGGTGCCGGAGACGGCGTTACGGCTGTAGAGCGTGAAGTCGCGATTGGCCCACTCCCCTTCCAGGCCCACCTCGCCCCAGCGGGTGATGTTCTCACCGCCGCAGCGCTGGGTCTCGGAGAAGATACCGTCCACCTGCTCGATGGTCAGGCCCTCAATGGGGTTGTCGCGGTTCACGTAGACGGCCAGCACGTCGATGGCCACGCGCGCCAGACTCGGCTCGTAGCCGTGGGTGTTCTCGAACGATTCGATCTCGGAGTCGCGCATGCTGCGGCTCATGGGACCAAAGTTGGCGGTGCCTTCCGTCAGGGCCACCGGGGCGGTGCCCGAGCCCGCGCCCTCGATCTCGATGGAGACGTTCGGGTAGTACTCGTTGAAGGTCTCGGCCCAGAGGGTCATCAAATTGTTCAGGGTGTCGGAGCCCTGGCTGGAGAGGTTGCCCGAGATACCCGAAACCGGCTCGTAGTTCGGCAGGTTCGGGTCCACCTCACCGGCACCGGCAGCACCGACGGCAAATACGGTTCCGGCCAGGCCGGCGATGCAGCAGTTCTTCTTCCACATAGTTCGTCACTCCGATGAATCAATGGCGGTTAACGCAAGACGGAGTATGGGAAGGCTGTCTGACGCGGACGTGACCGGTTGATGACAGTATGGTGACACGTGCGGCCTGCCCGAGACGGCGGCTCGCGGAGATGCTCAACCGTGGCCGAATGCCTCGGCCACGGGTACCGGGCGGCCCAGGTGGTACCCCTGACCGAAGGCGATCCGGTAATCCTGCAGCAGGGGTACAAGGGCCTCCTGATCCACGAACTCGGCGATGGCCTCCTTGCCAAAGCCAGCGGCGATGTCGGCAATGGCCTTGACGATAACCCGGCTGTCGTCGTTGTGGGTCAGGGACCGAATGAAGGAGCCGTCGATCTTGATGTAGTCCACCGGCAACTGCCCGAGGTAATGGAAGCTGCTGAAGCCCACGCCAAAATCATCCAGCGCGGTGCGACACCCCAGCTCCCTGATGCCCTGCAGCACCCCCCGGGCCGTGGAGAAGTCGGTGACCGCCGCGGTCTCGGTGATCTCCAGAATCAGCTGATGCGGGTTGGCCCCGCTGGCCTGAAGTTCGGCGGTCAGATAGTCGGTCAGGCCGTCGTCATGCAGCGACTGGCCGGAGAGGTTCACCGCCAGGGAGATGCCGTCGGCCTGAACCCGTTTCAATAGTCTCAGCGCGGCACGCAACACCCATCGGTCCAGTTGGACGATCTGCCCGCTGTGCTCGGCAAACGGGATGAAGCGCCCCGGCATCAGCAATTCCTGATCGGTGTTGCGCATGCGTACCAGCACCTCGTAATGCCGCACGCTGCGGTCAGCGAGGCGCATGATGGGCTGCACCATCAACTCGAAAGTGTCTCCCTCCAGCGCCTGGTGCAGTTGATCCACCCAGTAGACGCGCTGTTCCAGCTCGTCCTTGACTGTGTCGATGGCGTGCAGCAGGTGCCACGGACGGGCCCGGTTCTCCTTCGCCTTGTACATGGCCACGTCGGCGCTGGCCATCACGTCCTCGGGGGCATTGCCGTGGTCCGGGTACAGGACGATGCCGATGCTGGCAGAGGCCCGGTGGCGCTGGTTGCCGATGCTGAGGCCGACATCCTCCAGCAGCCGGGCGACGTGCTGGGCCACCTGTGTGGCCTGATCCGCGTCCGCGTGCTCCAGAAGCAGCGCAAACTCATCCCCGCCCAGGCGGGCAATCACGCTGCGGTGCTCCAGGTTCTGCTGCAGGGTATCCGCCACCAGGCGCAACAACTCATCGCCGGCCTGGTGGCCGCTGAGCTCGTTGACATCGCGGAACTTGTCCAGGTCGGCCAGCAGCACCGCGCCTCGGCCGCCCTTGGCCAGCGCGCGGTCCAGCGTCTCCTGGAAATAGCGCCGGTTGTGCAGCCCGGTAAGCGCATCCCGTTGTGCCAGCCAGGTCAGGCGCGCCTCGGCGGCCTTGCGCTCGGTAATATCCAGCCCCACCGAGATGCGACCCGGCGGCTCGTCGTGACCCACCGCCAGCGGGGCGTGGTACCAGGCGACAATGCGTTCGCCACGACCGGGCGTCTGCAGCGGGCGCTCCTCCTCGTGCGGTATGCCGGTGTCACGGCCTGCCGGCACCAGGCCGGGAAACGCCACATCGAAGGGCTCCCCGATCAGGTCCCCGGCGCTGCACTCCATTGTGGAAAGGGCGTAGTCGTTCACCAGCGTGATCCGCCCCGAGGCGTCCTGGCTGACAATGAAGACGTGGGCGGTGTCCAGCAGACTGCCGATGAAATCCCGCTCCTGGCCCAGCGCCCGGAGCTGATCGGCGACCTGCCTGCCCCGCCGATGGACTTCGCCCTCCAGGGTCTCCAGCTGGTCGGCCAGGTCCAGCGTGGTGGACTCCAGCAGATCGATCTCGTCGGCCAGACGGGCGTGCTGCTCGGGGATCGCGGTGCGCGCCTGACTGAAGCCTCCGCTGGCCAGCCCCGGGAGGACCTGCGCCAGTCGGCGCAGGCGATGCATCGGCTGCCACAGGATCAGCAGCAGCATGATCTCTGCTGCCACCCAGCCCGCCAACGCCACAAGGAAAAGGTTGCGCGTATGGGCCTGTATCGCCTGCAGCTGGCTACTGATGTCGGAGACCAGCAACAGGTGCCCACCCGATTGACTCTCGGTCTGCTCGGTCAGCGGTATCGCGTGCACCTCCACTGTCCTGTCCCCGTGCTCGAAGCGCGCGGGCTCGCGGGACAGGGCCGACCATTCCACCGCCTCGGCTACCAGGTGCAACTGCGGCAGGGTCTGCGCCTGACGGGTAATCGCCTGCAGCTGCCCGTCCCAGTTCTCGAGCCAGCGCTCCGGATCTGCGCCTTCTGGGCGTTCATCTCCCCTGAGCAGCAGGGCAACGTCATTGCCGGTGACCGCATGGAGCTGCCGGGTCAGGTCCGCCAGCGAGCGAGACAGCATTACGATGCCGACGGACTCACCATCCAGCAATACGGGCAGCAGGGTGTAGTGGCGGCAGTGGTCGCAGCAGTGGAGTTCACCCAGCGGCCGGTCCGTGTCCAGCACCTGCGCCAGCCAGTCATCCAGCCGCTCCGGCGCCACCAACGACTCTTCGCCGCGGCCGGCCAGCACGGTGCCGTCCTCTCGGTAGAGCCTGATCTGCTCCACGCCGGCATCCAGTTCGAGCGTCGGCCAGTGGGCGCGGAGGACCTGGTTGGCATGGGGCGCATTACCCTGGGCCAGCGCCTGGGCGAGCCCGGGGGCGCCAGCAACAACCCCTGCGAGCTCCCGCAGGCTCTCCTCGGCCCGTTCCAGGGCCAGTTCCGCCTCGCGATGGTGCCGGGCATGACTGGCATCGCGCGACTCCTGGAACTGCCGCTCCAGCGTGTCGTGCCCCAGGCTGGTGACCAGCGCCGCCAGCCCCAGCAGCACCAGGCTGGTCAGGGCGATGACCCGCCAGGTCAGGCCCAGCCTGAACCGGGCGCGCTTGGAGGTCTGTTCACTCATTAACTCGGGTACCGCTTGTCATCAGGCTGGCCACCCTGTTCAGTACCGCAGGGACATCTGCAGCAGCAGCATGTTCCAGCGCCGGCTGGTGTCAGCCGGATCGGGGTTGTCCTCGCCAGGGAGCCAGCCGGTCCCGTCCACGTGGTGGTACTCGGCCCCCAGCAGGACCTTGGGATGGGGCTGCCAGCGCAGGCCGAGGGTCCAGTCGTGGGCGTAGCGGGCATGTGCCGGTATCTGCCCGTTAGTGCCCGCCGAGAAATCCCGGCCGGAACGGTCGCTGCGATCAGTGACCAGGCTGTCGTAGCGAATAAGCCACTCCCAGTTGTCCATGAAACGGCGGTTGTACTGGAGGTACCAGCTCTCGCCGGTGATGTCGAAGTCCGCCCCCAGCTCACCGAGCCCCTCCATGCTGGATTCGCGCAGGGCGAACTCGCCGGTCAGGCTCCACTCCGGCTGGTTGTACTGCAGGGAGAGTATCCAGGGGCGGAATTCGAAATCGCCGTCGCTCGCCCCGCTGCGCTCGTACCGTGCCTTGACGCGGGCCGCGCTGAGGGCTGCCACGACACGGCCCCCGTCGTGCTCGTAGCGCAACTGGCCGATGACGGAATCGCGCGGTTCGATGGAACCATCGACCTGGTCCAGCCCCAGCGTGACTTCCAGGTCGTCGTCGGCCTGGGCGCGCCCGGCCCCGATCTGGGCCCGCAGGTTACCACCGCCCGGCAGCCGTTCCTCCCAGTACACCGAGCCGCCATCCGCCGCCATGGCCAGCGAGCGGGCGCGGTCGAAGTAAATGGATTGCGGTAACAGGATGCCCGGGCGGGCGAAGGGCACGTCCCGGGTCTGGTTGTACAGCCCGAAGGGGTTCTTGAACCGGCCGGCCTGGACCCCCAGGGTCCGGCCCGGGGTGGAGACCAATTGGTAGTCCACCACGCCGTGGTCCAGCTTTGGGCGGGCATCCCGCCCGTCCCCGCCGGCGCGCCGGCTGAGCACCTGCGCCGAGAACAGCAGGTCCTCGTGGGGGCGCAGGGAGGCGTTGGCACCGATCTCCGTGTACTGGAAGCTGCCACTGCCATCACTGCTGGGCCCGAAAAAGTTGTTGTGGTCGGTAGTGACCCAGCCCTGGCTGAGGAAGCCGTGAAGCTGCAGCGTATCCAGCACCCGGTCATCGGCTGCCGCCAGGCCCGGCACCACCGCCCCGCACAGGACGGCAAGCACCGTGCCCAGCCGGACGCCCTGCGCCTTAGCGGACATCGATAACCTGCACCCGTTCATCCAGGTACTCCTTTGTCAGATAGCCCATCGCCCCCGGGGTGGTGGCCACCCGCTCGCGCATCTCCGAGAGCGAGCCCACCTCGCGGGGTGCCTGTCCGGTGCCAGAGAACACCGCCCGGTCCCAGGAGAGCCGCAGTTGATGGGGGAAGACGCGCAGTCGTTCCTTGGTGAAGCGGGCGTGCACCGGGTGGCTGTCCGGCAGTACGTAGACGCGTGCGCTGGCACCGTCGGGCCAGTTGCGCTGGCGCATGGCGAACATGGCCCGGCTGTTATCGCGGTTGAGTGACCGGGTGGAGACATCAGGGTGGGCCACCAGGTAGACCGCGTCATCATCGGCCCCGGCGGCGGGCACGCCCGCCAAGCCGACCAGGAGGAACACGGCAGCGAGCCAGCACGGCATGCCCCAGGCATGGAACGCGCGACGACGCCCGGCGTGATTGTTCGCCCCCGGAAAAGTGATAGGAATAATACGCCCCCGCAGTTCCTTCAGCCGCCGCAACCTGGTCATCCCTGCGCACTTGTGAATGAGGTGATTTTTTATCGGGATAGGGTGTTTCCTTTACAGAACACTATAGCGAAGCCTAACCCTTAGAGAAATAGCGAATTAGCGCACATTATCAGGGTGTGTTTTGCTGGCTTTAAAACCTTCCAAAACCCGGGAATGCTCACCGGGAATGCCTGCCGGCTGCCCGGCCCCGATGGTGCCCCTATCGCGATGGCGCCGGCGCGCGCTGGATGGCCTGCGGCGGGAAGGTGCAGATGAAGGTGCTACCCTGCCCCGGTTGACTGCGAATTGTAAGCTGGCCGGCGTGCCGGTTGAGCACATGCTTGACAATGGCGAGCCCCAGTCCAGTGCCGCCGCTGGCCTTGGAGCGCGCGCTATCCACCCGATAAAAACGCTCCGTCAAACGGGGAATATGTGCAGCGGGTATGCCTATGCCATTATCGGTCACAGCCAGGTGCGCGCCCGTATTATTCGCGTACCAGCGCACACCAATAAACCCATTCTCAGGGGTATATTTAACGGCATTAAATATCAGGTTGGAAAAGGCGCTGCGCAGTTCGCTCTCGCAGCCCTCGAGCAACAGCCCGCGCTCGCACTCCAGCTCAAAACGGTGGTTGCGACTGCCGGACAGGGCCCGGCCATCCTCCACGAGCTCCTCAAGCAACGGGCACATGTCCACCCACTCCGGGTTGCTGGGCGTCGCGCCGGTCTCCAACCGCGAGAGCATCAACAGGTCGTCTACCAGTCGCCGCATGCGCTCCGACTGCTCCTGCAACAGGCGCATCGTGTCGCCAACATCGGCGTCGTCGCCCAGCTCGTCGGCCAGGGTTTCGGCAATGCCATAGATGACCGTCAAGGGGGTGCGCAGTTCGTGGGAGACGTTGCCCACGAAGTCGCGGCGCATGGTCTCGAGCCGGTGCAGGTGGGTGACATCCCGCGCCAGCAACAGGGACAGGTCCTCGCCGTAGGGCACCAGCCGAATCTCCAGCCAGGCATCGGAGTGCAACGGCGAGGGCAGGCTGATCTCCCGCGCCACCGGGCTATCGTTGGCCAGAAAGGCCGCAAACTCGGGATTGCGCACGATGTTGGCGATACGCTGGCGGGTGTCTGCCGGCCATTGCAGACCGAGCAACCGACCGGCCGCCGCATTCCACCAGTCGACCCGGTAATCGTCGCCGAGCACCACCACCGCATCCGGCATGGCGCGCGCCGCATCCCGGTAGCGTGTCATCAGCCGTTGCAACGCACGCCGACGGTGCCGCTGACGTTGTTGCCGTCGGTCCAGGGCATCCATCAGGTGGCCCCACAGACCGCGGGCCGGGGGCGGCGAGAGTTCGCGACCTTCCCGCAGCCAGAGTTCAAAGCGGACCAGGTGATAAAATTCCCAACCCAGCAGGGCCAGGGTGGGCACCAGCAGTGCTTCGGCCAGGGCATCCAGCCACCATCCCGCCAGGCCGGCAACCAGAAAGAGCCCCAGGCGGGTCAACAGCACCCGGGGCCAGGGGTTACCCCGCATCAGTCACACCTGGGCCGAGAAACGGTAGCCGGTGCCCCGCACGGTCTGGACCAGGTGGTCATGGCCGGACTCGGCCAGCACCTTGCGCAGTCGGCGGATATGGACGTCGACGGTACGCTCCTCCACATAAACATTGGTGCCCCAAACGTTATCCAGCAACTGGCCACGGGTGTAAACGCGCTCCTGGTGGGTCATGAAAAAGTGCAGCAGGCGGAACTCGGTAGGCCCCATGTCCAGTGTTCTGCCATCCCCGGAGACCCGGTGGCTGACCGGGTCCAGGGTCAGGCCCTGCACCTCGACGGGCTGGTCGCCGGCATCGGGCGTGGTCCGGCGCAGCACGGCGCGTATACGGGCGATGAGCTCCCGGGGCGAGAAGGGCTTGGTGACGTAATCGTCCGCCCCCACTTCCAGGCCGCGCACCTTGTCCTCCTCCTCGCCACGCGCGGTGAGCATGATTAACGGGACGCCACGCGTGAAGGGGTCCCTCTTCAGGTCCCGGGCCCAGTCGATGCCGCTCACATCGGGCAGCATCCAGTCCAGCAGGATCAGGTCAGGCAGGCGCTCCAGCAGCACCTCTTTGCCCTGGGCCACGTCCCCCACGCCGGTGATCTCGAACCCCGCACGCCGCAGCGGCAGCAAGAGCATTTCACGGACGGCGGCGTCGTCTTCTACCAGCAGTATGTTTACAGGCATGCATCCGGTTCCCAATGTGGTTACGACGGCCGCTATTTAAAGGCAGTTATGTTACAGCACTATGAAGCCCCCCAGCCCCCGCCGCCCGGGGTCATGACCGTCAGCCGGTCACCGGCGGCCACCTCCAGCCGGGCCTTTCCGGGCAGGGGCTGGTCGTTCAGCCGGTTCTCCCCCGGCGCACCCGCCCCGCCGCCGGCCAGGCCCCAGGGCGCGTGGCGCCGGCGCTCGGTGATCAGCGTCACCGAGGCGGGGGTCAGGAACTCGTACTCCCGGACCACCCCCTGGCCGCCCGGGTGCTGCCCCGCCCCGCCGGAACCCCGCCGCAGCGCGTAGCGGCGCAGGCGCAGTGGATAGGCCATCTCCAGCGCCTCTAGCGGAGTGTTCAGGGTGTTGGTCATGTGTACCTGCACGCCGGAGCGGCCGGGGTGATGCGGACCGCCGCCCATGCCACCGCCGAGGGTCTCGTAGTAGTCCCACGGCGCATCACCGGGTAGTGCCCCCATGGCCAGGTTGTTCATGCCGCCGTGACTGGCTGCCGGGATGCGCTCCGGCAGCGCTGGGGCCAGGGCGCCGAGCACCGCGTCCACCACCCGCTGGCTGGTTTCCACGTTGCCGGCGGCAACGGCCGCGGGCTGGCGGGCGTTCAGCAGCGAGCCCTCCGGTGCGCTGAGGGTGATCGGGCGGAAGGCGCCGGCGCAGGCCGGGGTCTGCGCCGGCATCAGACAGCGAAAGACGTAAAACACGCCGGCAGCGGCCACGGAGAGCGGGCAGTTGAGGTTGCCCTTGACCTGGTCGGTGGTGCCTGTGAAATCCACGTCCACATCGTGGTGATCGATGCGCACCCGAACCTGGATAGGCAGGTCCTCCGCGCCCTGGCCGTCGTCATCCAGGTAGTCGGTGAACGTCCAGCTGCCGTCCGGCAGGTCCGCCAGCGCGGAGCGCACCAGCCGCTCGGCGTAGTCGTTGAGGGCCACCAGGGCCTCGCGGAACGCCGTGACGCCCATCCCCGTGACCAGCTCCTGCAGCCGGCCCACCCCGCTGGCCACGGAGCTGGCCTGGGCAGCGAAGTCGCCGGCGGCCTGACGCGGGTTGCGGGTGCGCGAGACGATACGCCGGAGCACGGCCTCGTCCCGCCGCCCCGCCTCGTACAGCCGCACCGGGCTGATGATCACGCCCTCCTCCTCCAGCGTGGTGGACAGGGGCATGGACCCGGGGGTAACGGCGCCAATGTCGGCGTGGTGGGCACGGTTGGCCAGAAAGGCCACCAGCTGGTCGTCCACGAACAGCGGAGAGACCAGCGTAACGTCCGGCAGGTGAGTGCCGCCCAGGAAGGGATCGTTAAACACCACCATGTCGCCCGGCTGCCAGTCGAAGCGGCGGATCACCCCGCCCATGGCGTAGGCCATGCTGCCCAGGTGCACCGGGATGTGCGCCGCCTGGGCCGCCAGGCCACCCTCGGTGTCGAACACCGCACAGGAGAAGTCCAGCCGGTCCCGGATGTTGGGGGAGAAGGCGGTCCGCCGCAGCACGGCGCCCATCTCCTCGCAGACGGCAGCCATGCGGCTGGAAAACACACTGAGGGCGATCGGATCCATGGTGACTGCTCCCGGGCGTTCAGGGCCGTACCGAGTCAGTGACGGGCCTAGGGTGTTAAGGTACGGCCCACTGAGACAAAGTTGATCTAACTCAAGGTTGCTGTACAACTAGCCTATAATGTGCGGACTCGGAGCGGGAGGGGGTTGAGATCATCCGCCCTAATCCCCAAGTAAAGCACTAAGGAATTAACAACTCGATCGAGCCAGTCGGCCCGTGCCGGCTGTCATTCCCAAACGGAGATACTGAGGAGCGATTATATGGCTTTCAAGCTGCCCGATCTGGCTTACGACTACAACGCGCTGGATCGCGCCATCGACGCCCAGACGATGGAAATCCACCACACCAAGCACCACAACACCTACGTCACCAAGCTGAACGACGCCATCGCGGGCAAGCCGGAGGCGGACCTGGCGCTGGAAGACCTGCTGCAGAAGGCCGGGCAGCTGGGCGCCCCGGTGCGCAACAATGGCGGCGGGCACTGGAACCACACCGCCTTCTGGCAGTGGCTGTCCCCGAACGGTGGCGGCAAGCCGCAGGGTGACGTGGCCCAGCAGATCGACCAGGCCTTCGGCTCCTACGAGAAGTTCCGCGAGGAGTTCACCAACGCTGCGCTGGGCCGCTTCGGCTCCGGCTGGGCCTGGCTGATCGTGAACGCCCAGGGTCAGCTGCAGGTGACCTCCACCCCCAACCAGGACAACCCGCTGATGGACGTGGCCGAGGTCAAGGGCACGCCGATCCTGGGCCTGGACGTGTGGGAGCACGCCTACTACCTGCGCTACCAGAACCGCCGTCCGGACTACGTGGAGGCGTTCTGGGACGTGGTCAACTGGGACGAGGTGAACAAGCGCCTGGCCGAGGCCAAGTAAGGCCCGGGCCGAGTCGTGGCGGCCCCGGCCGCCACCGCTGTAAGGGCCCCGCGCGCACCCCGCCGGGGCCCTTTTGTTTTGAACGCAGTCTCCCCCTGTGTGCTGGCACGTGGGCAGACCCTTTGCCCAACTGCAACCAACTTGCGCCCTGCCCTGCCCCTCTCTAGAATCCTCTCCCTTTCCCGGCGGTTAATGCCGCCCCAAAGCGTTGCGGAGCCCGACCATGCTGGAAGCGCTGATGCCCACCTACAAACGCCTGCCGGTCGCCTTTGAGCGGGGCGAGGGCGCCTGGTTGTGGGACGACCAGGGGCGCGCCTACCTGGACGCCCTGTCCGGCATCGCGGTCTGCGGGCTGGGCCACGCCCATCCGGCGGTCACCCGGGCGCTGCAGGAACAGGCCGCCACCCTGCTGCACACCTCCAACCTCTACCGCATTCCAGTGCAGGAGCAACTGGGCGAGCGGCTGACCCGCGCAGCCGGCCTGGACGAGGTGTTCTTCTGCAACTCCGGCGCCGAGGCCAACGAGGCCGCCATCAAGGTGGCGCGGCTGTATGGCCACCGGCGCGGCGTCGAGCGGCCGCGCATCCTTGTCATGGACAACGCCTTCCACGGCCGTACCCTGGCGGCACTGGCCGCCACCGGCAACGCTGCCGCCCAGAAGGGCTTCGAACCGATGCCCGAGGGCTTCATCCGCATCCCCTACGGCGACCTGAACGCAGTGCGCCAGGCCGCCCGGGCGCACGATGACATCGTCGCGGTGCTGGTGGAGCCGGTGCAGGGTGAAGGCGGCATCCAGGTGCCGGCGGCGGACTACCTGCCCGGGCTGCGCGAGCTGTGCGACGAACAGGACTGGCTGCTCATGCTCGACGAGGTGCAGACCGGCATGGGCCGCACCGGGCGCCTGTTCGCCTACCAACACGCCAACATCCGCCCTGACGTGCTCAGCCTGGCAAAAGGGCTGGGCAACGGCGTGCCCATCGGGGCCTGCCTGGCGGGCGGGGCGGCCAAGGGGGTCTTCGGCCCCGGCAGCCACGGCTCCACGTTCGGTGGCAACCCGCTGGCTGCCCGGGCTGCGCTGGCCGTGCTGGACACGCTGGAGGACGAACGGCTGGCCGAGCAGGCCGCCGTGCAAGGCCGCCGCATGCGCGAAGCCTTCATGCAGGCCCTGGGTGATCGCCCGGAGGTGCGCGAAGTGCGCGGCCTGGGCCTGATGATCGGCATCGAGCTGGACCGCCCCTGCCCCGAGCTGGTGGGCGAGGCGCTTGAACAGGGTCTGCTCATCAACGTCACCGCAGGCTCGGTGGTCCGGCTGCTGCCCCCGCTGGTGATCAGCGACGAGGAGGCGGACCGCATCGTATCGGGCGTCACCGAACTCATCCAGGCATTCCTGAGCCGGGAATGCGCCTGAACCCCCACCCGGGGAGGACAAGCATGAATCCGCGTCATTTCCTGACCCTGCTCGACTTCACGCCGGACGAGCTGCGCACTGTGATCCGGCGCGCCTCCGAGCTGCGGCGCATCCGCCACCAGGGCCAGTTGCACGAGCCCTTGCGCGGCAAGGTGCTGGGCATGGTGTTCGAGAAGTCGTCCACCCGCACCCGGGTGGCCTTCGAGGCCGGCATGAACCAGCTGGGCGGCAGCGCGATCTTCCTGTCCCCGCGGGACACCCAACTGGGCCGCGGTGAGCCGGTGGAGGACACGGCGCGCGTGCTATCGCGCATGGTGGATATCATCATGATCCGCACCTACGGCCACGAGGTGCTGGAACGGTTTGCCGAACACTCCGCCGTGCCGGTGATCAACGGCCTGTCCGACCAGTACCACCCCTGCCAGCTGTTGGCGGACATCCAGGCCTTCGAGGAGCATCGGGGCAGCATCCAGGGCCGCACCGTGGCCTGGGTGGGCGACGGCAATAACATGTGCCACTCCTGGATCAACGCTGCCCGCCAGCTGGACTTCCACCTGCGCATCGCCGTGCCGGACGGCTACGACCCCGAGCCCGAGCTGGTCAAGGCCGGCGGTGAGCGGGTGAGCATCCACCGGGATCCCCGCGAGGCGGTGGAGGGGGTACACTTGGTGACCACGGACGTCTGGGCCAGCATGGGCCAGGAGGAAGAGGCCAAGGCCCGGATGAAGGCCTTTGCCGGCTTTTGCGTGGATGACGACCTGATGGCCCTGGCCGATGACGACGCGGTGTTCATGCACTGCCTGCCCGCCCACCGCGGCGAGGAGGTCACCGCCTCGGTCATCGATGGCCCGCAGAGCGTGGTCTGGGACGAGGCGGAGAACCGCCTGCACGCCCACAAGGCCCTGATGGAATTCCTATTGTTGCGACAGGAGTAAACGCGGTGAGCGGCGAGACGGTGCACGGGCAGGACGAGGACATCCTCCTTGAGCTGGACGACATCGAATGCCGCTATGACGACACGCCGGTCATCCGGGGCCTGAGCTTTCGGCTACGGCGTGGGCAGGTGGCCTGTCTGCTCGGCCCCAGTGGCTGCGGCAAGACCACCGCGCTGCGCGCGATCGCCGGCTTCGAGCCGGTGCGGGCCGGCGAGATCCGGCTGGCCGGCGAGGTCATCTCCCGCGCGGGTTACACGATGCCGCCGGAACAGCGGCGGTTGGGCATGGTCTTCCAGGATTACGCCCTATTCCCGCACCTGACCCTCTACGAGAACATCACCTTCGGCCTGCGCCACCAGAGCCGCGCCGAGCGCCGCGCCCGCGCCGATGAGCTGCTGGAGCTGGTGGACATGCGCGGCATGGGGGCCCGCTACCCGCACGAGCTCTCCGGCGGGCAGCAGCAACGGATCTCGCTGATCCGCGCGGTAGCGCCCCGGCCCCGATTGGTCCTGCTGGATGAGCCCTTCTCCAACCTGGACGTGGACCTGCGCGAGCGGCTGGCGCGGGAGGTGCACGACATCTTCCGTGACCAGGGGGTCACTGCCATCCTGGTCACCCACGACCAGCACGAGGCCTTCGCGGTGGCCGACCAGATCGGGCTGCTCAAGGATGGTTACATTGAGCAGTGGGACACCCCCTACAACCTCTACCACGAGCCCGCCTCCCGCTTCGTGGCGGAGTTCATCGGGCAAGGGGTCTTGATCCCGGCCACCCTGCGCGACCACAACAAGCTGCAGACCGAGGTGGGCACCCTGTTGGGCAACCGCGCCTACCCATGGCCCGATGACACCGCGGTGGACATCCTGCTTCGCCCGGACGACGTCCGCTTCATGCCCGAATCGCACCTGCGCGCCCGCGTGACCAATAAGGCCTTCAAGGGCGCGGAAACCATCTACACCCTGCGCCTGGAAAGCGGCCGTCAGGTATTGGCCCTGGCCCCCAGCCACGAGGTCTACCCCGAGGGGGCCGACGTGGGCATCCGGATCGATGCCCAGCACCTGGTGGCCTTTCCGCGCGAAGAGTGAACGGCATCACTCTATGGCACGCCCTGCCCTCAACTTTGGCCCCCGCCTGCCGATAGGTAAGTAAACACTGATATGCTATTGACCCACTAAAACTGGGTTAATTTACGGCGGGCCGTCCGGTAAGGCGGCAAAGGGGCATCCATGCTGAAGAATATGAAGATCGGTACGCGCTTGGCATTCGCGGTTTCGATACTCGCAGTCGTGGGCATACTGCTGCTCTCCAGTGTATTTGTCTGGCGCACCTTCGGGTTGATCGATACCGCCGAGGAGCGGGAGCTGGACAACGTCCACCGCGCCCTGCAGGCGCAGATCGAGGCGGATGCCCACATGGCCGAGGGCTTCTCCGCCCTGATTGCCAACCTGCCCCCCGCCCAGGAGCACTTCGCAGACCGCGACCGCGAGGCGCTGGCGGACCTGCTACAGGGCACCTACGACACCATCGCCGACCCTTACGGGCTCTACCAGTTCCAGTTCCACGAGCCGCCGGCGACCTCGTTCTACCGCTTCCACCGACCGGACCGCTACGGCGATGACCTGTCCGACGTCCGCCATACCATTGTCGCCACCAACGAAGACGAAACGCCCGTTCGGGGCCTCGAGGGCGGGCCGCTGGGCATCGGCATCCGCGGTGTCTCCCCGGTGCATAGCCCGGAGGGCGCGCACTCCGGGGCAGTGGAATTCGGCATGGACCTGGGCCAGGTCTTCGTGGAGCGGTTTGCCGAAGAGTTCGGGGTGGAGGTGACGCTGTTCGCCCTCGATGACAACCGCTTCACCTCCCTGGCCAGCACCATCGGAGGCGAAAGCCTGATCGGGCAGGACGCCCTGCACACCGCCTGGGACGGTGACATGCCACGCGATACCGTGGAGCGCAACGGCACCCCCATGGCCACCCAGGCCCGCATGATCCGGGACTTCTCCGGCGAGCCGATCGCCGTGGTGGAGATCGGCATGGACCGCAGCTTCTATGCCGCGTCCATGCGCAACACGGTGGTGCAGTCCGCCGGGGTCGCGGTGCTCGGCATCCTGATCGGCGTCGGTGTCGCGCTCTGGCTGGCCCACGGCATCGTGCGTCCCATCCGCGCCACCGTCCAGCACATGAACGAAATCGCCCAGGGCGACGGCGACCTCACCCGCCACCTGGATGACTCCGGCCGCGACGAGATGAGCGACCTGGCCACCGCCTTCAACCAGTTCGTCGACAAAATCCGCAAACTGGTCCGCGAAACCGCCGAGGCCACCTCCCAGATCGCCGCCGCCTCCGAGCAGATGGCCACCATCGCCCGGCAAACCAGCGACGGCACCCGGCGCCAGCAGGACGACACCACCCAGGTCGCCACCGCCATGAACGAGATGACCTCTACCGTGGCCGAAATCGCCCGCACCACCCAGGAGGCCGCCGACCTCGCCCACGGCACCGCCAGCAAGGCCGAGGACGGTCGACAGGTGGTCCACGGCTCCA
>NZ_RCDA01000001.1:1285816-1428767 GCF_003664325.1 Alkalispirillum mobile | reverse complement strand
AGGGGTTTGACAAGGGGGTGCGAAGCTGTAGAATGCGCGCTCCTGACACGGCGACAGGGGGTTGCCGAGGCCTTTGAGGCCGGGCCCTACGGGGTGACACGGAGGGTTGACAGGCTGGCGTATCGCGGTAAGATATGCGGCCTTGGCGAGGCGAAGCTCTCGCGCTCTTTAACAAACTGGATCAGATGATTTGTGTGGGTGCTTGCGCTGTGAGGTTATCTGCGATGCAGAGCTAATCGGCACAAGTATCTTCCGTCAAGTGAGATGCTTGCGTGTCGAGTCAGTATTAACCGGTGCCTTCGGGTGCTGGTTTGCAAGATTGAACTGAAGAGTTTGATCCTGGCTCAGATTGAACGCTGGCGGCATGCCTAACACATGCAAGTCGAGCGGCAGCAGCAGGAGCTTGCTCCTGGCTGGCGAGCGGCGGACGGGTGAGTAACGCGTGGGAATCTGCCCTTCGGTGGGGGATAGCCCGGGGAAACTCGGATTAATACCGCATACGCCCTACGGGGCAAAGTGGCCCTCTGATTCAAGGTCACGCCGAAGGATGAGCCCGCGTCCGATTAGCTAGTTGGTGGGGTAAAGGCCTACCAAGGCGACGATCGGTAGCTGGTTTGAGAGGATGATCAGCCACACTGGGACTGAGACACGGCCCAGACTCCTACGGGAGGCAGCAGTGGGGAATATTGGACAATGGGCGAAAGCCTGATCCAGCAATGCCGCGTGTGTGAAGAAGGCCTGCGGGTTGTAAAGCACTTTCAGCAGGGAGGAAAAGCTTACGGTTAATACCCGTGAGTCTTGACGTTACCTGCAGAAGAAGCACCGGCTAACTCCGTGCCAGCAGCCGCGGTAATACGGAGGGTGCGAGCGTTAATCGGAATTACTGGGCGTAAAGCGCGCGTAGGCGGTTCGATAAGTCGGGTGTGAAAGCCCCGGGCTCAACCTGGGAATTGCATCCGATACTGTCGGGCTAGAGTCTGGTAGAGGGAAGTGGAATTCCGGGTGTAGCGGTGAAATGCGTAGATATCCGGAGGAACACCAGTGGCGAAGGCGACTTCCTGGACCAAGACTGACGCTGAGGTGCGAAAGCGTGGGTAGCAAACAGGATTAGATACCCTGGTAGTCCACGCCGTAAACGATGAGAACTAGCCGTTGGGCTCATTTATGGGCTTAGTGGCGCAGCTAACGCATTAAGTTCTCCGCCTGGGGAGTACGGCCGCAAGGTTAAAACTCAAAGGAATTGACGGGGGCCCGCACAAGCGGTGGAGCATGTGGTTTAATTCGATGCAACGCGAAGAACCTTACCTGCCCTTGACATCCTCGGAACCAGCCAGAGATGGCTGGGTGCCTTCGGGAACCGAGTGACAGGTGCTGCATGGCTGTCGTCAGCTCGTGTCGTGAGATGTTGGGTTAAGTCCCGCAACGAGCGCAACCCTTGTCCCTAGTTGCCAGCGATTCGGTCGGGAACTCTAGGGAGACTGCCGGTGACAAACCGGAGGAAGGTGGGGATGACGTCAAGTCATCATGGCCCATATGGGCAGGGCTACACACGTGCTACAATGGCCGGTACAGAGGGTTGCCAAGCCGCGAGGTGGAGCTAATCCCAGAAAGCCGGTCGTAGTCCGGATCGGAGTCTGCAACTCGACTCCGTGAAGTCGGAATCGCTAGTAATCGCAGATCAGCAATGCTGCGGTGAATACGTTCCCGGGCCTTGTACACACCGCCCGTCACACCATGGGAGTTGGCTGCACCAGAAGCAGGTAGTCTAACCTTCGGGAGGGCGCCTGCCACGGTGTGGTCGATGACTGGGGTGAAGTCGTAACAAGGTAGCCGTAGGGGAACCTGCGGCTGGATCACCTCCTTTAAAGAACGCATGGCAGGCCTTGCGGTGCGAGCATCCAGCACAAGTCATCTGATCCGGGGATAAGTCTCGAGACCAAGCGGGTCTGTAGCTCAGTTGGTCAGAGCGCACCCCTGATAAGGGTGAGGCCGGTGGTTCAAATCCACCCAGACCCACCATTATCTGGGGCCATAGCTCAGCTGGGAGAGCACCTGCTTTGCAAGCAGGGGGTCGTCGGTTCGATCCCGACTGGCTCCACCATTCCCTGCGTGTGGGAGCGGCTCGAGTGTGGGTTCATAGGCCAGCATCTGTTTTGTCGGGTGCTGGCCTCTGAGCCTCAAGTGGGCGAAGAGACTGATCTTTAACAATCTGGATTGACCGTCAAACGAGTGCACAGCATCGTCGTCTAGGATGCTGTGCGAGGCATGTCAGTTGTTCGTGGAGCCAGCGCCGTGTAGCCCCCAGACTGGTTGGGGTTATATGGTCAAGCGGTTAAGCGCGCACGGTGGATGCCTAGGCGGTAGGAGGCGATGAAGGACGTGGTAGCCTGCGATAAGCCTCGGGGAGCTGGCAAACAAGCTTTGATCCGGGGATTTCCGAATGGGGCAACCCAATCACCTTTTAGGTGGTTATCGTGCACTGAATCCATAGGTGCACGAGGCGAACCCGGGGAACTGAAACATCTAAGTACCCGGAGGAAAAGAAATCAACCGAGATTCCCTGAGTAGCGGCGAGCGAAAGGGGATTAGCCCTTAAGCATTCGGTGTTCTAGCGGAGCGATCTGGGAAGGTCGGCCATAGAAGGTTATAGCCCTGTACGCGAAAGGGCACCGAGTGTGAAATCGAGTAGGCCGGGACACGTGTTATCCTGGTTGAATATGGGGGGACCATCCTCCAAGGCTAAATACTCCCTACCGACCGATAGCGAACCAGTACCGTGAGGGAAAGGTGAAAAGAACCCCGGAGAGGGGAGTGAAATAGAACCTGAAACCGTGTGCGTACAAGCAGTGGGAGCCCGAAAGGGTGACTGCGTACCTTTTGTATAATGGGTCAGCGACTTACTCTCAGTGGCAAGGTTAACCGTATAGGGAAGCCGTAGGGAAACCGAGTCTTAACCGGCGCCATAGTCGCTGGGAGTAGACCCGAAACCGGGCGAGCTACCCATGGCCAGGGTGAAGGCGAGGTAATACTCGCTGGAGGCCCGAACCCACTAACGTTGAAAAGTTAGGGGATGAGCTGTGGGTAGGAGTGAAAGGCTAAACAAGCCCGGAGATAGCTGGTTCTCCCCGAAAGCTATTTAGGTAGCGCCTCGTGTCTCACTCCCGGGGGTAGAGCACTGTTTCGGCTAGGGGGGCTTCCGAGCTTTACCAAACCGATGCAAACTCCGAATACCGGGAAGTGCAATCACGGGAGACACACAGCGGGTGATAACGTTCGTTGTGAAGAGGGAAACAACCCAGACCGCCAGCTAAGGTCCCGAAATCGTGGCTAAGTGGGAAACGATGTGGGAAGGCAGAGACAGCCAGGAGGTTGGCTTAGAAGCAGCCATCCTTTAAAGAAAGCGTAATAGCTCACTGGTCTAGTCGGCCCGCGCGGAAGATTCAACGGGGCTAAGTCACGTACCGAAGCTGCGGACGCAAGCTTGTCTTGCGTGGTAGGGGAGCGTTCCGTACGCCGATGAAGGCGGACTCGCGAGAGCCGCTGGAGGTATCGGAAGTGCGAATGCTGACATGAGTAACGATAATGAGGGTGAAAAACCCTCACGCCGAAAGCCCAAGGTTTCCTGCGCAACGCTAATCGGCGCAGGGTGAGTCGGCCCCTAAGGCGAGACCGAAAGGTGTAGTCGATGGGAAACGGGTTAATATTCCCGTACCAACTGTTACTGCGATGGGGGGACGGAGAAGGCTAGGTCATCCGGGCGTTGGTTGTCCCGGTGCAAGCGTGTAGGCAGAGCGGCCAGGCAAATCCGGCTGTTCAATGTCGAGACGTGATGCCGAGGTCCTACGGGACCGAAGTGATTGATGCCAGGCTCCCAGGAAAAGCCTCTAAGCTTCAGGTAGCAGTTGACCGTACCGCAAACCGACACAGGTGGGCAGGGTGAGAATCCCAAGGCGCTTGAGAGAACTCGGGTGAAGGAACTAGGCAAAATGGTACCGTAACTTCGGGAGAAGGTACGCCCCTGGTAGGTGAAGGCCCTTGCGGCCGGAGCTGAAGGGGGTTGCAGTGACCAGGTGGCTGCGACTGTTTACTAAAAACACAGCACTCTGCAAACGCGTAAGCGGACGTATAGGGTGTGACGCCTGCCCGGTGCCGGAAGGTTAAGTGATGGGGTTAGCGCTTCGGCGCGAAGCTCTTGATCGAAGCCCCGGTAAACGGCGGCCGTAACTATAACGGTCCTAAGGTAGCGAAATTCCTTGTCGGGTAAGTTCCGACCTGCACGAATGGCGTAACGATGGCCACACTGTCTCCACCCGAGACTCAGTGAAATTGAAATCGCTGTTAAGATGCAGCGTACCCGCGGCTAGACGGAAAGACCCCGTGAACCTTTACTACAACTTCGCACTGGACTTTGAGCCTGCTTGTGCAGGATAGGTGGGAGGCTTTGAAACCGGGACGCCAGTTCCGGTGGAGCCGACCTTGAGATACCACCCTGGCATGCTTGAGGTTCTAACCTCGGCCCGTTATCCGGGTCAGGGACAGTGTGTGGTGGGTAGTTTGACTGGGGCGGTCTCCTCCCAAAGAGTAACGGAGGAGTGCGAAGGTACCCTCAGCGCGGTCGGAAATCGCGCGTAGAGTATAAAGGCATAAGGGTGCCTGACTGCGAGACTGACACGTCGAGCAGGGGCGAAAGCCGGCCTTAGTGATCCGGTGGTTCTGTATGGAAGGGCCATCGCTCAACGGATAAAAGGTACTCCGGGGATAACAGGCTGATTCCTCCCAAGAGTCCACATCGACGGAGGAGTTTGGCACCTCGATGTCGGCTCATCACATCCTGGGGCTGTAGCAGGTCCCAAGGGTACGGCTGTTCGCCGTTTAAAGTGGTACGCGAGCTGGGTTTAGAACGTCGTGAGACAGTTCGGTCCCTATCTGCCGTGGGCGTCGGAGGTTTGAGGGAAGCTGCTCCTAGTACGAGAGGACCGGAGTGGACGCACCTCTGGTGTTCGGGTTGTCACGCCAGTGGCACTGCCCGGTAGCTATGTGCGGACGGGATAACCGCTGAAAGCATCTAAGCGGGAAGCCCCTCCCAAGATGAGACCTCCCTGGGGACTCGATCCCCCTGAAGGGCCGTGGAAGACCACCACGTTGATAGGCCGGGTGTGGAAGCGCAGCAATGCGTGAAGCTAACCGGTACTAATTGCCCGTGAGGCTTGGCCATATAACCCCAAACGGTTTGGGGTGGGCGCCAGGCCAACCCCGTTCAACCGACATGCCTCGACTCGGCACGGTCAATCCAGACAACGCGTGAAACCGGCCCATCACCGGGACACGCAACGCTTTGCCTGGCGAACATAGCGAGCGGGAACCACCCGATCCCATCCCGAACTCGGTAGTGAAACTGCTCAGCGCCAATGATAGTGCGGCCTCGCTGTCGTGCGAAAGTAGGTCATCGCCAGGCTCCTACACCAAAACCCCTGTCCAAACACGGACAGGGGTTTTTTTATGCGCAAACGGTTCACAAGGCCTCTTTGCGCTGACTGAGCTTTCTCCCAGATCGGGGTCGCAGGCGCGCAGGGGCTGTTCAGGTTAGCCCTTATTGAGGGCGATCATGACCCGGGCTATAGGTGCAGAGGGGCGGGCAGCACCGCCCGCCCTAGCCTCACAGGCTTCCGCCGCGCGTAAGGAGGCCGTCATTATGATGATTGCACGCTGGTACATCGACGCTCGCTTCGGCCACAAGCAGACCGTTATCGACTCGCTTCAACAGTGGATGAAGGAGATCGGGAGTCAGATTGGGTGGACCGAGGACAAGGTGAGGATTCTTACCGGGTCGGTAGGGGCCTTGGAATCGGCGGTAATTGGAGAGGTGACCATTTCAGGGCTCGATGAGCTGCATGACGCTTGGGAGAAGTTAGCCACCATTGAGGCCCACAAGCAGTGGAGTAAGGACTTGGAGCCGTACGTGGTATCCGGCTCCCAGTACTGGCGAGTTTACCGGGTGGTTTGAATGTCTTCAGGGCTGTTGTTAGGGCGCTGTGGCTGGGACCGATTTCCTTGGGCCCAGGATGCCGCCTCCCATGGCGCCCCTTCAGTCTAAATAGTGCCCGGCATGGAAGATCAGAGGCTCTGCAGGCCGATAGCGCACCTCTAGTACTTCGCCCATCAGGATGACGTGATCCCCTCCATCCAGCCGATCTCGAACTCGGCACTGGAATCGTGCTGTGAAGTCGTCGAGGAGAGGCAGTTCGCCGATCCCGGGAAGGTAAGGGATCCGGGTGAATTTATCCTTGATGTCCTGCGCGAAGTGGTCGGCAACGCCTCGTTGACCTGCGTGCAGGACGTGCACCGCGTAATAGGGCGATGCCATGAAGGCATCGAAAGGGCCCACGTCTCGTTGAGCGCTCCAGAGCACCAGGGGCGGATTCAACGAGACGCCGGTGAAGCTATTCACCGTCATCGCGACCGGCCGGCCGTTCGGGGCCCTGGCAGTTGTCACTGCCACACCGGTGGCAAAGGCGCCGAGGGCGCCACGAAGTGCAGAGGGGTCAATGGAGTTCACGGCGCGACAAGCCGGGTGTTAGATCTCTATCTGATGGCCAAACATGTAGTCGACCAAGTCGGCTATGGTCCGCTCCTTGTCCTTGACCACATAGCGGACCAAGTCGCCGATGGACAGGAGGCCGAGCAGCTTGTTGTCTTCGACTACCGGCAGGTGGCGCACGCGGCGGTCGGTGCACTGGACCAGCGCCTCCTCAACGGTGATGGACGGCGACACTCCCAGCACCTTGGTGTTCATGACCTCCCCAACCTTTAGGTCGGTTGGATTCTTGCCTGTGTTCCCAATTCGGCACATGACGTCTCGCTCGGCCAAGATGCCCGCCAGTCGCCCCTGTTCAGTGACCAAAACGCAGCCGATATTAGCTTCGCACATCGTGCTGATGGCTTCGGCAACGGGCGTATCCACGGTCACGGTTCGGAGGTTGTCACCGAGCCGTTCGGCCTTCTCGGCCAGGACATACTTCAGCAAAGTCTCCATCGGGTGACCTCCCAGCCGAAGGGGATCTCCCGAAAAGATAGATCAAGTTTGCTCCAATGTCCCGCCACTGAGCCGCTGGAGCGATCAGAGCGGGGTTGGATTCGCCTGTTCTCCATTGGTGGTAAGCCCTCGTCGGTGAGCCATACTTTGTTCAGGGTAAATTTCTCATTCGTGACAAAGGCTTAGGCTATCACCATGATCAAGGTCAGGCGGGGGCTGGATATACCGCTGGCCGGCGTACCCTGCCAGGAGGTGGATCGCGGTAGCCACGTGCGCACGGTCGCGGTGCTGGGCATCGACTATCCGGGGTTGAAGCCGGCGCTCCGCGTGAAGGAGGGCGACCGGGTTCGCCGGGGGCAGGTCCTCTTCGAGGACCGGCAGCTGGAAGGCGTCCGGTACACGGCCCCGGGCGCGGGACGGGTCAGCGCCATCAACCGTGGTCATCGTCGGGTGTTGTTGTCGGTGGTGATCGACCTGGCCGGAGGTGAGGGTGACGAGCCCTTTTCCGCGCACCATTCCGGAACGCTTTCCCGACTCGGGCGTGAGAGAGTGCAGGAGCAGTTGCTGGCATCTGGTGAATGGACGGCGCTGCGTACCCGGCCCTTCGGCAAGGTGCCGGTGCCAGACTCAGTGCCCGACGCGATCTTCGTGCCGGCGATGGATACCCAACCCCTCGCGCCCGACCCGGATGTGATCATTGGCGCAGAGTTAAGGGGGTTCCGCGATGGCTTGACGGTACTGAGCCGGCTGACCGATGGCCCGGTATGGGTCTGTCGCGCCGCCCAGTCGTCGCTGCCTTCGTTTGCGGGTGAGCAAATCCGGGAAGAGTCCTTCGCCGGGCCGCACCCGGCGGGCAATCCCGGTACCCATATCCACTTTCTTTACCCTGTGGACCAGCAGCGAATGGTCTGGGTGGTGGGCTACCAGGATGTGATTGCGATCGGGCGACTGTTCACCAGTGGCCGGCTGTACACCGATCGGGTCGTGGCCCTCACCGGGCCGCAGGTCGCGCGGCCACGGTTGGTCAGCACGCGGGCGGGCGCAAGCCTTGAACAGCTCACCGCCGGCGAGTTGGTGTCCGACGAAAACCGCGTGATCTCCGGCTCTGCGCTGCACGGTCACCGTGCCGCCGGGCCAACCGCTTATCTCAGCCGATTCTCCAATCAGGTGACGGTGTTGCGCGAGGGGCGGGAGCGAGCCCTGTTGGGCTACCTGTCACCCGGGTTCAACCGCCATTCGGTCATGAACATCTACCTCTCCCGGCTGATGCCCTGGAAGCGCCTGTCCTTGACCACCAGCACCCATGGCAGTGAGCGCGCCATGGTGCCGCTGGGGCAGTACGAGGAGGTGATGCCGCTAGACATCCTGGCTACTCAGCTGCTGCGCGCGCTGGTGGTGGGCGATCTTGAGACTGCCGAGGCCTTGGGTGCACTAGAGTTGGTGGAGGAGGACTTGGCGCTGTGCACCTACGTGTGCGCCGGTAAGTATGAGTACGGCCCGATCCTCCGGGATAACCTCACGCGCCTGGAAGAGGAGGGTTGAGGTGGGGCTGCGGAGCTTTATTGACAAGCATATCGCGCCGCACTTCGAGCAAGGGGGGCGGTTGGAGCGGTTCTACGTCTTTTACGAGATGTTCGACACCATGCTCTACAGCCCCTCCCGGACCACCTTGGCCAGTCCCCATGTGCGCGACGGCCTGGACCTCAAACGGGTGATGATCACGGTCTGGGTCGCAGCCCTGCCTGCACTGGTGGTGGGCATGGTCAACGCCGGTTATCAGGCGAACCTGCAGATCACGGAGTTTGGCTACGATCCCATCCCCGGCTGGCGCACCGATTTGGTCATGGTGCTGACCGGGTTCGAGCACACCAGCTGGGCGGCCAACCTGATTCACGGGGCCGTCTACTATGTGCCCATCTTTATCGTCACCTACCTGGCCGGGTTCCTGTGGGAGGGGCTGTTTGCCTGGAAGCGTGGTCACGAGGTGAACGAGGGGTTCTTCGTCACTGGCATTCTCTTCACCCTGATTCTGCCGCCCACCATTCCCCTTTGGCAGGTGTTTCTTGGCATCAGTTTCGGCGTGGTGATTGGCAAGGAGATCTTTGGCGGAACGGGCAAGAATTTCCTGAATCCGGCGCTGGTCGGTCGCGCCTTTCTCTTCTTCGCCTACCCTGCGGAGATGACCGGCGATCGGGTCTGGACTGCTGTCGACGGTTTCAGTGGCGCCACCCCGTTGGCCCTGGCGGCGGAAGGGGAACTGGACTACGGCGCAGGGTTGGCCGGAGTGGCGGGCACCTCGGCGGGGGTGGACCTGACTTGGATGCACACGGCCTTCGGTGGGATCCAGGGCTCCATTGGCGAGACCTCGGCATTGGTCATTGCCTTCGGTGCGGTGATTCTCCTGATTACCAAGATCGCCTCCTGGCGGATCATGCTCAGCATGTTTCTGGGGATGGTGGCCATGGCGTGGGTCTTTAACCTGGTGGGCAGCGAGACCAACCCGATGTTCGCCATGCCTTGGTACTGGCATCTGACTGTGGGCGGGTTCGCGTTCGGGCTGGTGTACATGGCTACCGATCCGGTCTCGGCTGCCATGACAAACACCGGTAAATGGATATTCGGGCTGCTGATTGGTGTCCTAGTAGTATTGATCCGCGTGGTCAATCCGGCGTTCCCGGAAGGGGTGATGCTGGCTATTCTCTTCGGGAACCTCTGTGCGCCGCTGATCGATCACTTTGTGGTGCAGGCCAATATTCGGCGTCGCAAGCGGCGTCGGGAGGGGTGAAACCATGGCAGCGGGGCGGGACTCCATTGCCAACACGGTGCGGGTCTCATTCCTGGTCTGCCTCGTGTGTGCCGTGGTGGTCTCCACCGCCTCGGTGAGCCTACAGGAGGCGCAGCGGGAAAACCGCCTGCAGTATCGGCAGGTTCACATTCTGCAGGCTGCAAGTATGTATCAGCCGGGCATGGCGTTGAGTGAGGCCTTCGAGCGCATAGAGCGGCGGTTCGTGGAGGTCGATACCGGTGATTATGTCGATATGCCCGAAGACTATGACCCTCAGCGCGCCGCCCGGGATCCGGAGCGCAGCCGGTCGCTCGACCCCGACCCGGCCGGCATTCGCCGCCAAGCCTATGTGCAGGAGGTTTTTCTGGCTTGGGGTGAGGATGACCGGCTTGCGCGCGTCATCCTCCCCGTTCATGGCTATGGCCTCTGGTCCACCATGTACGGGTTTCTCGCCCTGGAGCCGGACGCCAACACGGTAGCCGGCATCGGCTTTTTCGAGCATGGCGAAACCCCTGGGCTGGGCGGTGAGATCGAGAATCCGCGCTGGCAGGGGATCTGGGAGGGCAAGGAGCTCTTTGATGAAGAGGGTGAGGTGGCGATCCGGGTCATCAAAGGGGCTGTCCCGGACGATACTGATGCTGAAGAGCACCTGGTCGATGGGCTGACCGGTGCCACCATTACCACGGAGGGGGTGAACAAGCTGGTGCGGTTTTGGGCTGGGTCGGAGGGCTACGGCCCCTATCTGGAACGGCTGCGTGAGGGTTACCAGCGTGATGGCCCCCCCCACCCGTGACGGCGGCTGAATGCCCCGGGAGGCAGTATGGCCACGGCGAGATTGAGTGAGGTTCTGTTCCAACCCATTTTTAGCAACAACCCTATTGCGCTTCAGATACTCGGTATCTGCTCGGCACTGGCGATCACCACCACCCTGCAGACCACGGTGACCATGTGCCTGGCGGTGATCTTCGTGCTCACCTGCTCGAACTTCTTCGTCAGCCTGATCCGAGCCCATGTGCCGACCAATGTGCGCATCATTGTCCAGATGACCATCATTACCTCGCTGGTCATCCTGGTGGACCAGGTGCTGCAGGCCTACGCCTACGAGATCAGTCGTCAGCTGTCGGTCTTCGTAGGGCTGATCATCACCAATTGCATCATTCTGGGGCGGGCCGAGGCCTTCGCCATGAACAACTCGCCGGGTATGGCCGCCGCCGACGGCCTGGGCAATGCATTGGGCTACTCGATCGTACTGTTGTTCGTCGGGGCATCGCGGGAGTTGTTCGGCTCCGGCACGCTGGCCGGGGTGGAAATCCTGACCCCGGTGGCGGAGGGAGGGTGGTATGAACCCAATGGATTGATGCTGTTGCCGCCGGCGGCGTTCTTCCTTATCGGTGGTTTTATTTGGGCGCTGCGCGCATGGAAGCCTGATCAGGTGGAAGAACCGCAGTTCCGCATCGCGGCCAATTCGCGGCCAGTCGAGGCGTGACATCATGTTTGAGCACTACCTCAACCTGTTCATCCGCGCCGTGTTCGTGGAGAACATGGCGCTCGCCTTCTTTCTCGGTATGTGCACGTTTCTCGCCATTTCCAAGAAGGTGCAAACCGCCCTGGGGCTGGGGATCGCGGTCGTGGTCGTGCTGACCATCACCGTGCCGGTGAATAACCTGATTCTGCACAACCTGCTGGACGAAGGGGCCCTGGCGTGGACGGGCATTGCTGCGCTGGAAGAGCTGGACATGCGCTTTCTCGGCCTGCTCTGCTATATCGGGGTGATCGCAGCCATCGTGCAGATCCTGGAGATGACCTTGGATCGGTACGTGCCAGCGCTCTACAACGCCCTCGGCATCTTCCTGCCACTGATTACCGTCAATTGCGCCATCCTGGGCGCCAGCCTGTTCATGGTGGAGCGCCACTACAGCTTCGACGAGAGCGTGGTTTTCGGTTTCGGGGCCGGGGTGGGCTGGGCGCTGGCCATCGTGCTGTTGGCGGCCATCCGCGAGAAGCTTAAATACAGTGACGTGCCGGAGGGGCTCCAGGGCCTGGGCATTACCTTCATGATCGTTGGCCTGATGTCGCTGGGCTTCATGTCCTTCGCGGGGGTCCAACTCTAGCCGGGGGTGCCATGGTCTTTGAGGTCTTCTTAGGCGTGGTTACCTTCACCGCCATCGTGCTCTCTTTGGTGGCGGTCATCCTGGTGGCCCGGGCGGTACTCGTACCTCGCGGTGAGGTCCGGATCGATATTAACGACGACCCGGACAAGGCGGTGGCCACCTCGAGCGGTGGCAAGCTGTTGGGCACCCTGGCGGCTAACGGCATCTACCTTTCCTCGGCCTGCGGCGGTGGGGGTACCTGCGGCCAGTGCCGTTGTCGGGTGCTGGAGGGTGGGGGCGATATCCTGCCCACGGAGATGGACCACTTTACCCGCAAGGAGATCCGAGAGGGCTACCGCCTGTCCTGCCAGGTGACGGTCAAGCGAGACCTGAAGATCGAGGTGCCCCCCGAGTTCTTTGACATCCGCAAGTGGGTCTGTGAGGTGACCGCCAATGAGAACGTCGCCACCTTCATCAAGGAGCTCGTGCTGAAGCTTCCCGAAGGCGAGGACGTGGCCTTCCGCGCCGGGGGGTTCATGCAGGTGGAGGCCCCGCCCTTCCACGTGCGCTTCAGTGACTTTGAGGTGCCTGACGAATTCCGCGAGGATTGGGAGAGCCTGGCGCTGTTCGACCTGGAAGTGCGCAGCGACGATACCGTGATCCGGGCCTATTCCATGGCCAATTACCCGGAGGAGCGGGGCAAGTTGCTGTTCAACGTCCGCATCGCCGCGCCGCCGCCCGGTCAGAGCGTGCCGCCGGGGATTGTGTCGTCCTATCTGTTCAGCCTCAAACCGGGCGATGAATGTACGGTGTACGGCCCCTTCGGGGAGTTCTTTGCCAAGGAGACGGACGCGGAGATGATCTTCATCGGCGGTGGGGCGGGCATGGCGCCAATGCGCTCGCACATCTTTGACCAGCTGTTGCGGCTAAAGACCGACCGCAAGATCACCTTCTGGTATGGGGCCCGTTCCTACCGCGAAGCCTTTTACGTGGAGGAGTTCGACCGCCTGGCCGAGGAGTATGACAACTTCGACTGGTACCTGGCCCTGTCCGACCCCCTGCCCGAGGACAACTGGGAGGGCCTGACGGGCTTTATCCACCAGGTGCTCTATGACCAGTACCTGAAAGACCACCCGGCGCCCGAGGACTGTGAGTACTACATCTGCGGGCCACCCATCATGCTGAAATTCGCGTTGCAGATGCTCGATGAACTGGGTGTCGAGCCGGAGAACATCCTTTACGACGACTTCGGCGGCTGAGGGCGCCCGGTCGGGGAGGCTAGCGCGTTGCTCATCACCATCATCGTGGCCATTGTGCTCTTTGCGTTGCTGTTTGCCGCTATGGCCATCGGCGTGATCTTGGCCAATAAGCCGGTGCGCGGCTCCTGCGGCGGCATTGGTGCCCGGGGCGGACGGGCCGACTGCGAGATCTGCGGCGGCGACCCGGAGCGCTGCGACGAGGAGCAGCGCAGCAACGCCGATCAGGCCGATCGTGAAGGGCGGACTGGGCCGTCGCCTTCCCGCCGCCACTGATTGTCGGTCCAGCGGCAGCGGGCCGTGGCTGACTCACGCCGGCCCGGTGCCCGTCGCCCCGCTCAGTGGGGGCAAGGCGCACGGCCACCGGGGCAGGCCGATCAGCCCTCTACCTTGGGCAGGCTTTGACGGGCGCGGGCCAGGGCCTCGCTGGGGTAGTCCATGTCCTCCAGTTCTCCGGCGAAGTAGCGGTCGTAGGCGGACATGTCGAAGTGGCCGTGGCCGGAAAGGGTAAAGAGAATGGTCTTTTCGCGACCCTCTTCCTTGGCCGCCAGGGCCTCGTCGATGGCCGCGCGTATGGCGTGGGCCGACTCCGGAGCGGGGATGATGCCCTGGGTGCGAGAGAAGAGCACGCCCGCCTCGAAGGTGGCGATTTGCTGCACCGACTGGGCTTCCAGCACTTGGTCGTGGTAGAGCTGGGAGACCAGGGCGGAGTCGCCATGATAGCGCAGGCCACCGGCGTGGATGCCGGGCGGCATGAAGTCGTGGCCCAGGGTGTACATCTTCATCATCGGGGTCAGGCCGACACTGTCCCCGTAATCGTAGGCATAGTGGCCCCGCGTCAGTGTCGGGCAGGAGGCCGGCTCGACCGCGACGAGCCGGATGTCCTTGCCCGCCGCCTTGTCCGCCAGGAAGGGAAACATGATGCCGCCCACGTTGGAGCCACCCCCACAGGGTGCGAAGACCACGTCGGGGTAGTCGCCGGCGATGGCCAGCTGCTTTTTGGCCTCCAGCCCGATGACGGTCTGGTGGAGCAGTACGTGGTTCAGCACGGAGCCCAGGGCGTAGTTGGTATCGCCCCGTGAGGCCGCCTCCTCCACCGCTTCCGAGATGGCCATGCCCAACGAGCCGCGGGAGTCAGGGTCCCGCTCCAGCGCCTCGCGGCCGGCCTGGGTGTAGGGCGAGGGGCTGGGTATGACCTCACCACCCCAGGTCTCCATCATCGAGCGTCGGTAGGGCTTTTGCTGGTAACTGATGCAGACCATATAGATCCGCACATCGAGCCCGAACATCTGACCCGCCAACGAGAGCGACGAGCCCCACTGGCCGGCCCCCGTCTCGGTGGTCAGGCGTTTGATACCCGCCTCGGCGTTGTAATAGGCTTGGGCGACCGCGGAGTTCGGCTTGTGCGAGCCGGCCGGGCTGCCGCCCTCGTACTTGAAGTAGATGCGGGCCGGGGTGTCCAGCGCCTGCTCAAGGCGCCGGGCACGCACCAACGGTGCGGGCCGCCACAGGGCGAGCGCCTCGCGTACCGGCTCCGGGATCGGTATCCAGCGCTGATCGCTGGTCTCCTGCTCGATGATCGCGGGTGGAAAGATCGCCTCCATGGCGCCCGCGCCGATCGGGTTGCCGTCGGGTCCCAGATAGGGCGCCGGCGGGGTCGGCATGTCCGGGATGACGTTGTACCAGTGGGTCGGGATCTCGGACTCGGGCAGGTAAATCTTGTTGTCGCTCACGGCTGAACCTGTTGCAACTGCGCCGCCGCGGCGGCTTGGGTTACGGCATTTTGCCGGGTGCGCAGGTACGCCCCGGCATGCCAGTGGTCGGGTTTTACCCTTACTGGGTGATGGGCAGGAAGGTGATCTCGACGCGGCGGTTCTGCTGGCGCCCCTCCTCCGTCTCGTTGCTGGCGATGGGCCGCTCCTCACCGAAACCGACTGCGACCATGCGCATCTCCTCCACGCCGCGGTTGTTCAGGTAGTGGCCCACGGTCTGGGCGCGGCGCTCCGACAAGCGTTGGTTGTACTCGGCCGCGCCGGTGCTGTCGGTATGGCCCGCCACCTCGATCATCGTCTGGTCGTACTCCTTGGCCACGACGGCCACCGAGTCCAACACCTCGAAGAAATCGGAGCGCAGATCGGCGCTGTCGAACCCGAAGGTCACATGGCCGGGCATGTTCAGAATGATGTTGTCGCCATCGCGGGTGACGCTCACCCCGGTGCCACGCAACTGCTGGCGCAGCTCCTCGGCCTGGCGGTCCATGTACGCCCCCACCGCGCCGCCGCCCAAGGCCCCGATGCCGGCACCGATAAGGGCGCGCCGGCGACGATCACGGGAGTCACTGCCGGTGAGGGCGCCTGCGGCAGCGCCCGCTGCGGCGCCGATGCCCGCGCCCAAGGTGGCACGGGCGGTGTGCTCCTCGTCGGTGTAAGGGTCGAGCGTGGTGCAGCCGGCCAGGGTGAACGCAGCGGCCACGGAGAGGGCGAGGGCAATGCGTGCAGGGCGATTCATGCTCGTGGCTCCATGCTGCGGCATCAGTCTTTGCCGTAGGGGTTGTCAATGACGTCCATCCAGCGGTCATGCGCCTCGTCCGCCTTCTCGCGCCACTGCTTCACCTGCTCCTCGGTGTAGGCTTCGCGCAGGCCCTTGTCGGTGAAGGAACGGGGGTCCTGCCCGGTGTGGCGTTGGTTAAGCTTAGTCATCGGTTGATCCCTGTCGCTTGTTAACGTAGTCAGGTCGGCGGTGTGCGCTGGTCAGCGGCGGCACCGCTTGACGCAATCTCGTGGATTGTAACAATAAGCGTCCACCCGCGACGACTGGAACCCTGGCCGTGGATTACGATGAGCAGCTAGACGTGCGTGGGCTCAACTGCCCGATGCCGATCCTGAAGACCAAGCGGCGCCTGGTGACCATGACACCCGGCGAAGTGCTCTGGGTGCGCGCCACCGATCCACATGCCACGGTGGACTTCATGGCGTACACGGAGCGGAGCGAACACGAACTGCTCGCCCAGGAGGAGGTCGGCGAGGAACTCCAGTTTTGGATCAGGCGGGGGCAGGAAAGGCGGGACTGACGATGCCCTGACCGGCCCCATGGGCATGGGGCCCGGGTCAGTGGCCTGCGGCGGTTCAGGCAGTCTTGCGGCTGGCCGCCTTGGCTGCGGTCTCCTGCAGGTTGGAGACATTCTCCTGGGTGACCGCCTGCATCTCGGTGCCGAAGGACTGGCTGATGCTGTTCAGGGTCTTCATGTCCTCGGTGACCTGCTGGGCCAGGTTATTGACGAATTTGTTCTGTTCCGTGAGGAAGGACTGCAGGCTTTGGCTGTCGGTCACTTCCAGCGCGGCACGCATGCGACCGATGCCGAGACCGGAGTAGGTCCGCATACGATCGATTTGGAATTCCACCAGCTTCTCGGTGTTGTTCAGCATGAGCTCGTTGAACTTGCGCACCGGTCCCATCATCTGTTGCATGTTGTTCATCATCTGGTCCTGCATGGTTGTTACCTCTGGGTTTAAAAAGTCGAGCGGTGGGCACGGCCTGTGCCCGGGTACCATGCAATATAGCAGCGGTTTGCTGCGCTGCAACGTTGTGCTGGAAGTGGGATTTTACTGAGCAAAGTGAGTGACTTGGTCCTCACTTAAGCCGACGCAGCAGGGTGGCAACCGTGCTCCTTGCGGTTTTCAGCCAGCGCTGCGCGAGCCGTTCGCGCTGGCGGTAGCGCAAGTGGATCAGCCGGTGGTCCCGGCGCCGACTCATCAGCCAGTCATCGCTAGTCCCCAGTTCATCGACCAGGCCCAGTTGTCGGGCCTCCTGGCCCAGCCAGTACTCCCCCGTGGCCACCCGGTCCAGGTCCAGCTCCGGGCGGTACTGCTGGATGAAGCCCTTGAACTGCCGGTGCACCGCCTCCAGGTCCTGCTGGAACTTCTCGCGGGCCTCGTCGGTGTTCTCGCCGAACACGCTCAGGGTGCGTTTCCACTCGCCGGCAGTGTGCTGCTCGTAGTCGATGTCGTGGCGCCGCAGCAGGCGGTTGAAGTTCGGCAGCGCACCAATGACGCCGATGGAGCCCACCACGGCGAAGGGCGCCGCGATAATCCTGTGGGCCACGCAGGCCATGAGGTAGCCGCCGCTGGCCGCCACCCGGTCGACGCTGACGGTCAGCTGGAGGCCGGTATCTCGCAGCCTGCACAGTTGAGAGGCGGCAAGCCCGTAGCCCGGGACGGTGCCCCCCTGACTGTCCAGCCGCACCAGCACGCTGTCGGTATCCGGTCGCGCGGTGCCGAGAATGGCGGTGACCTCTTCGCGCAGGGCGCGCACCCGGCTGGCGTGCATATCGCCGTCGAAATCGAGCACGAAGACCCGGGGCAGCGGGTCGTTGCCTTGCGCCTTCTCGGCCTTGGCCGCCCGGCGGGCCTGGCGCCTGGCCTGGCGTTTGCCGTCGCTGGCCGCCCGGATCACCTGGTCGAGTTGCTGGTAGTAGCGGTTCAGCCGGCGGGCGCGGAGCTGGCCGGTTTCGGTGTCACCGGGGTCACCCCGGCGCAAGCTACCCATGATGACGGCGGCGCCGGCAGCCACCAGGAAGACCACGGTGAGCCCCTTGGCCAGAAACAAAAGGTATTCCTCGAGCCCTGCCATATGCTATCCCTTGTGTCCTGCTGGAGAGAGTAATCGCACGTTTCGAGGAGTATACGGGGGATGAGACCGTCCGCGACTACCCTGCCGTCCGACCCGGTGCGTTACCGGGACGACGACTACTACACCCTGCGCCAGCTGGATGAGCACCTGGGTTGCGCGAAAGGCACCACCTTTCGCCGCTTCCGGCGCGCTGCTCTCCAGGAAGGCCGGGATTTTCACCAGTTGTGCCCCGGCCGGGACGAGGCCTTGATCGGTCAACTGATTGAGGCCGGGCGCGCTTACCCGGCGCCGCCGCGAGTGCTGTTGATACGGGCGGAGGCCTGCCGAAACCTGTTGCAGTCGGGGTGAGGGCCGTGAACCTTCCGGGTGCCCGTGCGCTGCTGGCAGGGTGGCCGCTGTGCCATAATCCCGCCTTTGCCGCAATGGAGCAGGAGCGAGACGCCTCATGACGCCCCGCGAACGTTACCAGCACGATCTGGAGCAGGGACTGATCAGCCCGGATGCCGCCCAGGCTGACGCCGTGGAAGCACTGCACGCCCTGTACGAGGCGCTATTGGCGGCACCGCCCCGGCCCGAGCCGAAACCGCAGGCCCGCGGTGTTAAGCGGTTGCTCAAACGCCTCAAGCGGGACAAGCCCGAGCCGGTGGAACCGGTCACCGGGCTCTACCTCTGGGGGGGCGTAGGCCGTGGCAAGACCTACCTGGTGGACAGCTTTTTCGAGGCGCTGCCCTTCCAGGACAAGCAGCGGATGCACTTCCACCGCTTCATGCACGCCGTACACGATGACCTCAAGGCGCTGCGCGATGAGCAGGACCCGCTGGAGCGGGTAGCCGACCGCTTCGCCAGTCGAGCCCGGGTGATCTGCTTTGATGAGTTTTTCGTCAGCGATATCGCTGACGCCATGATTCTTGGTGGGCTCTTGCAGGCGTTATTCGAGCGGGGCGTCAGCCTGGTGGCCACCTCCAACATCCCGCCGGATGACCTCTACAAGGACGGCCTGCAGCGTGCCCGTTTCCTGCCGGCGATCGACCTGATCAAGCGCTACACCCGGGAGTTGAACGTGGATGGTGGGGTGGATTACCGCCTACGCTTCCTGGAACGGGCCGAGATCTACCACTGGCCGCTCGACGAGCAGGCGGACGATGTGCTCACCGATGACTTCGAGCACGTGATCCCGGAGCCCGGCACCGCCGGTGAATCGCTGGAAGTGGAGGGGCGGCTGATCCCCACCCGGCGGATGGCGGACGGGGTGGTGTGGTTCGATTTCCGGGCCGTGTGCGACGGCCCCCGGAGCCAGGCCGATTACATCGAACTGGCCCGTACCTTCCACACGGTGATCATCTCCGGCGTGCCGGTGTTCAACCAGTACCGGGATGACCAAGCCCGGCGCTTCATCAGTCTGGTGGACGAATTCTACGACCGCGGCGTCAACCTGATCATCTCCGCGGAGGCGCCACCGGAACGGCTTTACCAGGGCGAGCGCCTGGCCTTCGCCTTTGAACGTACGGTGAGTCGCCTGCAGGAGATGCAGTCCCACGACTACCTGGCGGCCCCCCACAAGCCCTGAGGCGGGGCCGGTACGCGCCGGTGGCCGTAGTCCTGTGGGTTATCCACGGATTCTGTGGATAACTTTGTGGATTGTTCGGGGAAACACCCCCCAAGTGGGCATCAGGGCGTGCCGGCCATTGGATTGGTGGAAAATGCACCAAGCCCGCCGTGCCTCTTGAAATCAATAAGTTACGAGGCAGTTTCGGTTGGCCCTCCGGGCGCCGGGCGGCAGGTGCCGGCCCAGAACAGCCATGTGCATAACAGCCCGGGGCGGGGCGTTGCAATGCCCCGGGATTACATCATCAGTGCTTCCACGTGGGCGCTGGCGCAACGTCCCACGGCATTCAGGCTGTAACCGCCCTCCAGGGCAGAGACCACCTTGCCGTCGCAGTACTTGCGGGCAATGGCCACCAGCTCCCGCGTGGCCCAGGCAAAATCGGTCTCATCCAGCCGAAGCGTGGCCAGCGGGTCGGAGCGGTGGGCGTCAAAACCGGCGGAGATCATCACCAACTGCGGTTTGAAGCGGTGCAGGGCGGGCAGGATGCGCTCCTCGAACTGGTAGCGGAACGCGTCGGAGCCGTCGCCATCCTCCAGCGTGGCGTTGCAGATATTGCCCTGGCCGGTCTCGGATGGATCACCGGTGCCCGGGAACAGCGGCGCCTGGTGGGTCGACAGGTAGAGCATCTGCGGATGCCGTTCGGCGATCGATTGGGTGCCGTTCCCGTGGTGGACATCGAAGTCCATGATCGCTACCCGCTCCAGGCCGTGCACCGCGATGGCCTGGGCGGCCCCCACGGCGATATTGTTGAAGAAACAAAAGCCCATTGCCTGGTCCGGCTCGGCGTGGTGCCCAGGTGGGCGCACGGCGCAGAAGGCCTTCTGCGCCTGGCCCCCGACCACCGCGTCCACCGCGTGGCAGACCGCCCCGGCGGCGCGCAGTGCCGCCTCGCCGGTGGCCGGGCAGACCACGGTGTCGTTGTCGATGAAGGACTGCCCCTGATCGGGGATGCGGGCCAGGATGTCGCGCACGTAGTCGGCATCGTGCACCCGGGTGAGCTGTTCTATCTCGGCCCGCGGGGCCGACTCCCGGATCATGAACTCGAAGGTGGAGGACTGCAGTGCGTTAAGGATGGTCTGCAGCCGTTGAATGCTCTCCGGGTGCCCCGCGCCGGTGTCATGCTCCAGGCAGGCGGGGTGGGTGATCAGCCAGGTCGTCATGCCTCTCCTCCTGCGACCGTCAGGTCCGTTGACGCGGGTGCCGGGCCCAGGCAAAGACCCAGTCCACGTCATAGGACGGTATGGAGACCGTTTTGTCTTCCCAGGACTCGAAGCGTTGCTCCAGCCCCTGGCGGATCTCCTCGCGCAGCGCCGGCTCGTTGCTGCCGCAGCACTGCATGGTAAACGTACCGCCCGGGCGCAGCCGCTGCCCGGCCAGGGCCAGGGTCTGGTCGATGAACTCGGTTCGGCCCTGGGCGTTGCTGAACGGCTCCATGGTCAGATCGTAGATGATGCCGTCGTAGACGTCTTCCCGGTGCAGCCAGGTCAAAGCATCGTCTACTACCACCCGTGCCTGCGGCGCCTCGAAGGCATCGCCGCAGAGCCGGGGCAGGTACTGCCGGCAGAGCTCGATTACCGCCTGATCGATGTCCACCAGGATGGCCTCGTCGGCGCCGCCGGCAATGGCCTCACGCAGTACACCGCCATCGCCGCCGCCGAGGATCAGCACCCGGCCGAGGCAGCCGTGCCGGTCGAGTGGCTCCACCATGGCCCGATTGTAGGGCTGGTCGGCCTCGGCGATCTGCAAATCGTCGTCCAGATAGAGCACTCGGCCGAGGCGCTCGTCCTCGGCGATGACGATGTGCTGGTAGTCGGAGCGGCGGGTGGTGAGCACCCGCTGACCATACTGGATGTACTCGGGTACCGGCGGTCGCAGGGGTGTGGCCACATCCACCTCCTTATTGGCCCGCTTTTCTTATCCGGTACAGTGCCACATCCCCGAACAGGTTGGGGAGCCGTCGCATCAGGAGGTTGTCCCGCATGGACTGGTCGGTGACGTGCCGCTCCAGGATGTCGATGCCACGCTCGGCGCACAGGGCCTCGAAGTCGCGCACCGTGCACAGGTGGATGTTGGGGGTGTTGTACCAGGTGTGCGGCAGGGTGCGGCTCATGGGCATGCGGCCGTTGAACCCCAGGTAGAGGCGCATGCGCCAGTTGCCGAAGTTCGGGAAGGTGACGATCCCCTCGCGGCCCACCCGCAGCATTTCCTGCAGGAGTTCGTCCGGGTAGTGAACCGCCTGCAGGGTCTGGCTCATCAGGACGTAATCGAAGGCCTGGTCCTTGAAGTCCGACAGGCCCTTGTCCAGGTCCGCCTGGATGACGTTCACGCCCTTTTCCAGACAAGAGACGATCCGCTTCGGCTTGATCTCCAGCCCGTACCCGGTGACCTGCCGTTCGGCATGCAGGTGGGCGAGGAGCGTGCCGTCGCCGCAACCCAGGTCGAGGATGCGGCTGCCCGGTGCGATCCACTCGCTGATGATGGCCAGATCGGGTCTCAGTGCACTCATGCCCCCACCTCCCGGGCGATGCCCTGCATGTAGGCCCTGAAGGCCTCGGTGTAGACGGGGATCGGCATCAGAAAGGCGTCGTGCCCCTGGGTGGTCTCCACCTCCAGGTAGCTGAGCTGCTTCTGGTTGTCCTCCAGCGCCCGGACGATCTCCCGCGAGCGTTCCGGCGGGAAGCGCCAGTCACTGCTGAAGGACATCAGCAGGAAGCGGGCCCGGACGTGGGCCAGCGCCGCCGACAGGTCGTGGCCGTACTCGGCCGCGGGGTCGAAATAGTCCAGCACCTTGGTCATCAGCAGGTAGGTGTTGGCGTCGAAGCGGTCGACAAAGGAGCGACCCTGGTAGCGCAGGTAGCTCTCCACCTCGAACTCCACGTCGAAGTTGAACTTGTACCGGCCGCCGTCGGCGCGCAGGTCGCGGCCGAACTTGTCGCGCATGGCGTCATCGGACAGGTAGGTGATGTGGCCGAGCATGCGGGCCAGGGCCAGGCCGCGCCGGGGCACGGTGTTGTGTTCGTAGTAACGCCCGCCGTGGAACTCCGGGTCGGTGAGAATGGCCTGCCGGGCCACCTCGTTGAAACCGATGTTCTGGGCCGAAAGGCGCGGTGCGGCGGCGATGGCCACCACGTGACCGAGCCGGTCCGGGTAGTCCATGGCCCATTGTATGGCCTGCATACCCCCCAGGCTGCCACCCACCACGGCGGCCCACCGCTCTATGCCGAGGGCGTCGGACAGCCGCGCCTGACTGTTCACCCAGTCGCGCACCGTGACCAGCGGGAAGTCCGGCCCGTAGGGGCGGTGGGTCTCCGGGTTGATGCTGCTGGGCCCGGTGCTGCCGTGGCAGCCCCCCAGATTGTTGCAGCAGACCACGAAGAAGCGGTTGGTGTCGATGGGTTTGCCCGGCCCCACGCAGGCGTCCCACCAGCCCGGCTTGCGGTCCTCCTCGCTGTGGTACCCGGCGGCGTGGTGGCTCCCCGAGAGGGCATGGCAGATCAGGATCGCGTTGCTGCGATCGGCATTCAACTCGCCATAGGTCTCGTAGACCAGCTCATACGCCGGCAGCGAGCGGCCACAGTCCAGCGGCAGCGGCTCGTCAAAATGCAGGCTGTGTTGCTCCACAATGCCGACGGAGTCGGCGGGCAGGTGCTTAGGCATCGGCTCCCGCAGCTTGTTCTGTTATTTAAGAGAGTGTTCCGAGTCTAAAGCGGCCGGGGGGAGGGGACAACTGGTGCCCCGGCTCAGCCGGTGAGCGGGGGCACCAGGGCATGCAGCGGCGGGAAGATCAGCATGCGCAGCACCTGGATGCCGAGCAGCGCCACCAGTGGCGAGAGGTCCAGCCCGCCCAGGTCCGGCAGCATGCGCCGGATGGGGCTCAGCACCGGCTCGGACAGGCTGTGCAGGATGGCCACGCCCGGGTGGTGGCTGTGCGGGTTCACCCAGCTCATGATCACCTGGATGATGATGATCACGGTGTACAGGGTGAACAGCAGGCTCAGCACCTGGATGACCGCGCTCATCAGGGCGTACCCCACCGGCAGCACGTAGCTGCCGCCGATCAGGTAGGTGAGATAGAGCGACAGCGTCTGCAGGGCGATCATCAGCACCACTGCCGCCAGGTCCAGCCCACGGTAGCCGGGAATGACCCGGCGCAGCGGGCTCAGTGTCGGCTGGGTGACTTTAACCACCGCCTGAGAAATGGGGTTGAAAAAGTCGGCCCGCGCCCACTGCAGCAGGAAGCGCACCATCACCGCCAGGATGTAAAGCGTTATCAGCGTTTCCAGCAGGAACGTGACCGGGTTGGCAAGATAGCCGTCCATTTACTGTTCTCCCAGCATCTGGCCCAGTTCCCGGGCCCGTTGCGCCGCGGCCTTGACCGCCCGTGCCATCAATGTGCGGTACTCGCCGTCCTCCAGTAGATGCAGCGCATGCTCCGTGGTGCCGCCCGGCGAAGTGACCCGCTGGCGCAGCTGACCGGGCGACTCATCGCTTTCCAGAGCCATCTTGGCGGCACCCAGCGCGGTCTCGATGGTGAGCAGGCGGGCGGTCTCGGCGGGCAGCCCCTGTTCGCGGGCGGCCTCTTCGATGGCCTCCATAAGCAGGAAAAAGTAGGCCGGCCCGCTGCCGGAGACCGCGGTCACGGTGTCCATCTGCGTCTCGTCATCCAGCCAGACCACCAGGCCCACGGCGCGCATGAGCGATTCCGCCAGTTCCCGCTGTGGCTCGCTGACCTGGGGGTTGGCGTAGAGCGCGGTCGCCCCGGTGCCCACCAGCGAGGGGGTGTTGGGCATGGTCCGGACCACGGCGGCGCTGCCCCCGAGCCAGCGGGTGAGGTCGGGTTCGCGCACCCCGGCGGCAATGGATATATAGACCCGCCCCTTGCCGGCTTCTGCGCCGGCCAGCTGTTCGCAGACGGGCCGGATCACCTGCGGCTTCACCGCGAGGATCACCGCCTGGGCGTTCGCGGCGGCCTCCAGGTTGTCTTCGTGGACGCGCACACCGAAGCGGTTGGCCAGGTCCTCGCGCTTGCCGGCGTCCGGTTCTGCCACGCGAATGGCCTGCGGGTCGTAGCCATCGGTCAGCAGGCCACCGATCAGTGATCGGGCCATGTTGCCACCACCGATGAAGCAGAGGGTTTTCATCGTCATATTGTTCGCTCCCTAGCCTTGTGCCTGGGCGGCCCGGCGCGGGCCAAAGATGGCGGTGCCGACCCGCACGATGGTCGAGCCCTCGGCCACCGCGGCCTCCAGGTCGCCACTCATGCCCATGGATAGCGTATCCAATGCGAGCCCGGAACTCACCAGTGTCTGTTGCAGTTCCCGCAGCGCCGCCAGCGGCCGGCGCTGGGCGGAAAAGCCCTCCGCCGGCGCGGGCAGGGCCATCAGCCCGCGCAGACGCAGGCCCGGCAATTCGGCGATCTGGGTGGCCAGTTCCGCCGTCTCGGCGGGCGCCACCCCGGCCTTGCTGGCCTCGCCGCTGACGTTGACCTGGATACAGATGTTAAGCGGGGGCTTGTCGTCCGGGCGCTGCTGGGACAGCCGCCGGGCAATCTTGAGCCGGTCCACGGTGTGGCACCAGTCGAAGTGCGCGGCAACGTCCCGGGTCTTGTTGGATTGCAGCGCGCCGATGAAGTGCCACTCGGCGCCCTGCCCGGCCAGTGCCTGCTGCTTGTCCAGCGCTTCCTGCAGGTAGTTCTCGCCGAAGGCGCGCTGGCCGGCTTCGAGCGCCGCGCGCAGGGCCTCGACGGGCTGCGTCTTGCTGACGGCAAGCAGTTGCACACTGCCCGGTGCCCGCCCGTAGCGCTGTTCGGCGCTGCGCAGGCGGGCCTGCACCCGTTGCAAATTCTGGGGTATGTCCATGCGGTTGCCGGGTTCCCTGTATGGCTGTAACTTAGCGGACGTATGAGGCGGCCGCCCGGTCGTGCCGGGTCGAACAGGCCGCCGCGCCTCACTTCATGCCGACCATAGGAAGTCGCTTCGGCACGGTCCGGAGCCGTTGGGGAGCCGCCTCGGTGCGGGGCGGAATCGGCCAGCCTTCAGGAAAGGGCCTAGAACAATCATGGATATTGCAGACCTTCTCGCCTTCGCCGTCAAGAACAACGCCTCGGACCTGCATATCGCCGCCGGTTTGCCGCCAATGATACGCGTGGACGGCGATGTGCGTCGAATCAACCTGCCAGAGATGGAACACAAGCAGGTTCATTCGATGATTTACGACATCATGAACGACAAGCAGCGCAAGGATTACGAGGAGTTCCTGGAGACCGACTTCTCGTTCGAGATCCCCGGCCTGGCGCGCTTTCGTGTCAACGTGTTCAACCAGAACCGCGGTGCCGCCGCGGTGTTCCGGACCATCCCCTCGGAGGTGCTCACCCTGGATGACCTGGGGGCGCCGGAGGTCTTCAAGGACATCGCCGACAACCCGCGTGGGCTGGTACTGGTCACCGGGCCCACCGGCTCGGGCAAGTCCACCACCCTGGCGGCCATGGTGGACTACGTGAACAAGAAGGAGCACGGGCACATCCTCACCATCGAGGACCCCATCGAGTTCGTCCACGAGTCGCATAAGTGCCTGGTCAACCAGCGCGAGGTGCACCGGGATACCCTGGGGTTCAACGAGGCGCTGCGCTCGGCCCTGCGTGAAGACCCCGACATCATCCTCGTCGGGGAGATGCGCGACCTGGAGACCATCCGCCTGGCGCTCACCGCCGCGGAGACCGGCCACCTGGTGTTCGGCACCCTGCACACCAGTTCCGCGGCCAAGACCATCGACCGGATCATCGACGTCTTCCCCGCCGCCGAGAAGTCGATGGTGCGCTCCATGCTCTCCGAGTCGCTGCGCGCGGTCATCTCCCAGGCCCTGTTGAAGAAGATCGGCGGCGGGCGTATCGCCGCCCACGAGATCATGCTCGGGTCCCCGGCCATCCGTAACCTGATCCGCGAGGACAAGGTGGCGCAGATGTACTCCGCCATCCAGACCGGCCACAGTCTTGGCATGCAGACCCTGGACCAGTGCCTGCAGGAGCTGGTGGCCAAGGGGCTGGTCACCAAGCAGGATGCCCGGCCCAAGGCCGTCAACCGCGACCTGTTCAGCTAAGCGGTCCCATGCCCCGGTTGCCACCGGGCGGCCGGCAAGGTTTTGTCAATCAGAGGTAGTCCATGGATTTCAACGCCCTGCTGGAACTGATGGTCAAGAAGGGGGGGTCGGACCTGTTCATCACGACCGGGGTGCCGCCCTGCATGAAGGTGTCTGGTCAGATCATGCCGGTCTCCAAGACGCCGCTGAAGCCGGAGCAGGCGCAGCAGGTGGTGCACTCCATCATGACCCCGGCGCAGCGGGAGGAGTTCGAACAGTTCCACGAGTGCAACTTCGCCATCTCCGCCACCGGCCTGGGGCGGTTCCGTGTCAGCGCCTTCTATCAGCGCTCCACCTGCGGCATGGTGCTGCGCCGGATCGAGACCAAGATCCCCTCCGTGGAGCAGCTCAAGCTGCCGAAGATCATCGAGCAGCTGTCCATGACCAAGCGCGGACTGATCATCTTAGTCGGCGGCACCGGGACGGGTAAGTCCACCTTGCTGGCGTCGATGATCGGTTACCGCAACCAGAACGCGTCCGGCCACATCATCACCATCGAGGACCCGATCGAGTTCGTCCACCAGCACAACAAGTGCATCGTGACCCAGCGCGAGGTGGGGGTGGACACCGAGTCGTTCGATGTGGCGCTGCGCAATACCCTGCGCCAGGCGCCGGACGTGATCCTGATCGGTGAAATCCGCTCCAAGGAGACGATGGACTACGCCATCGCTTTCGCCGAGACCGGCCACCTCTGCCTGGCCACGCTGCACGCGAACAACGCCAACCAGGCCATGGACCGGATCGTCAACTTCTTCCCCTCCGACCGGCTCAAGCAGTTGTACATGGACCTGTCCTTGAACTTGAAAGCGGTTATCGCGCAGCAGTTGATCCCCACAGTGGACGGCCAGGGGCGGATGCCGGCCGTGGAGATTCTGCTCGGCACCCCCCTGGTGCAGGACAAGATCCGCAACGGCGACGTGCACGAGCTCAAGGACATCATGAAGCGGTCCAACGAGCAGGGCATGCGCACGTTTGACCAGCACCTCTACGAGCTGTACCGGAACGGCAAGATCACCTACGAAGAGGCGCTGCGCCACGCCGACTCCGCCAACGAGGTGCGGTTGATGGCCAAGCTGCACGAGAGCGGGGAGGAGCCCCAGCAGGCCCTGGACAAGAACACCGAGGGGCTGTCACTGGTGGACGAGGAGGAGGACCAGCCCAACCCGGGGGGCGCGGCTGCGCTAGGCGTGGCCCCGGGTCAGGGCAGGCGGCAATCGGCCAGCGGCAGGCTCTCCGGGACGTGATGCCGCAGTCCCTCCAGCCAGTGCCAGGGGCCGGCGGCGGCCACCGCCCAGTCGTGGCGGTCCCACGCGGGCACCGTGTGCCACCAGGCGGTGAGCAGTTCGGGCAGGTCCCCGTGGTGGCAGCCCGGTTGTTCCGCGCCGCTAATGGCCAGCCGACTGGCGATGCCGTTTTGCTCCATGATGCCGTTGCCGGCAATGGTCCCGGGCGGCATCCCCGGGATAACGAACCGTGAGGGCCGCGGCCGGAAGGGCAGTCGCTCCGCCCCGGTGCCGAGCAGCACCAGCCGTGCGCGTGCCTTGCCCAGCCGCTGGGCCAGAAACAGCGCCGCCGCCACGCCCTGATCCTGGCCCAGGATCACCAGCCGTTCGCCAGGAAGTTCACCGAAACCCTCCCCCTGAAGCCCGCTACAGCCAACGCTCTGCCCGGGGGGCGGTGCGTACCCCTCCGGTAATGCCCGGGCGTCCAGCAGGCCGGCCAGCCAGCCCCCCTCGGGGCTGGCCTCCACCAGCCAGAGCGGGTGCGAGCCCTGGGGCAGGTGCAGGTGCACGTAGTGCCCGGGGGCGGCACGGGCCAGTTCGGGCACGGCCAGCCGGATCAGCAGCTGGCCGTCGGGCAGCCCGGCAACGCTCAGCACCCGGCCCTGATAGCGCGCTTCAGCGTCCCTGGTCATACACCAGTTGCCCGTCCACCACGGTGGTGTGGGTTCGGCCGGTGAACTCCCAGCCGGTGAAGGGGCTGTTTTCGCCGCGGCTGTGCATGGCGTCGGGGCCGAACCACCAGACCGCGTCCGGATCGAACAGGCAGATGTCCGCGGGGGCGCCCTCGGTCAGCTGGCCCGCCGGCAGGTCCAGCGCCCGGGCCGGGCCGATGGTGACCGGTGCCAGGGCGCGGGTCAGCGGCAGGTTCAGTTCGTCGGCCAGCCGCAGGATCAGGGCCAGCAGGCTGTCCAGTCCCGAGATGCCGGGCTCGCTCTCGGCGAAGGGACAGTTCTTGGCATCCGGCTCGTGAGGGCGGTGGTCCGAGCAGATCACGCTCAGGTCGCCGGCGGTCAGCGCCCGGCGCAGGGCGTCGCGATCGCCGGTGCTGCGCAGCGGCGGCCGCACGTGCGCCTGGCTCTGGTAGCCGTAGATGTCCATTTCGGTGAGGAACAGCTGGTGGATGGCCGCGTCCGCGCTCACCGGCTGCCCGCCGCGTTTCGCGGCAATCACCTGTTCCAGGCCGCGGCGGCTGGAGAGCCGGCCAAAGTGGACCCGGGCGCCGATCTCCTCGGCCAATGCCAGCATGCGGCCCAGGGCCGCTGTTTCGGCGGCCACCGGCACGCCGGGCAAACCCATGCGGGTGGCCAGTTGCCCCTCGTGAGCCAGGCCATCGGCCAGCACCGGCTCTTCCGGCGTGAGGTGTACCGGGAGGTTGAAGGTGGCGGCGTATTCCAGTGCGCGGCGCAGGACCAGGCTGTCGGTGACCGGGTGGCCGCCGTCGGACAGTCCCGGGCAGCCGGCCTCGTGCAGGGCCACCATCTCGCTGAGCTGTTCCCCGGTCAGGCCGCGGGTCAGGGCGCCCAGGGGCAGAACCCGTGCGCCCCGGGCAGCGTGCGAGCGGTTGCGGATCAGCTCCACCACGGACGGAGTGTCGGTGACCGGCGTCGTGTCCGGCGGGCAGATCAGCGTGGTGATGCCCCCCGCGGCGGCGGCGCGGGCCTCGCTGGCGATATTGGCCTTGCGGGTCTGGCCGGGTTCGCGGGTGCGCGCGGCCAGGTCGATAAGCCCCGGGCAGGCCACCAGTCCGTCGGCGGCATAGATCCGCTCCGGCTGGAAATCGACGGGGGGCTTGCCCAGGGCGGCAATGCAGCCGTCGGCGATATGCAGATCCAGGACCTCATCGCGGCCGCTGGCCGGGTCCACGACCCGGGCGCCGGTGATACTCCAAGCCGTCATGCATCCTCCCCGCTGCCGGGGCGGCCGAGCAGCATCGACATCAGTGCCATGCGCACGGCGACCCCGTTAGTGACCTGTTGCAGGATGACCGAGCGCGGGCCGTCCGCCACCGCCGAGTTCATCTCCACGCCGCGGTTGATCGGGCCCGGGTGCATGATGATCGCCTCCGGGTGGGCCACGGCCAGTTTCTCCTCGGTGAGCCCGTAGAGCCGGAAATACTCCCCCTCGCTGGGCAGCAGCGCGCCGGTCATGCGTTCGCGCTGCAGGCGCAGCATCATCACCACATCCACGTCGCGCAGGCCGGACTGCATGTCGTGGAAGACCCGCACGCCCAGTGTCTCCACGTCCCGCGGCAGCAGGGTGCGCGGTGCGATCACCCGCACCTCGCCGGCGCCCAGGCCGTTCAGGGCGTGAATTTGTGAGCGGGCCACCCGGGAGTGCAGGATGTCGCCGACGATTGCCACCCGCAGCGGCTCGAAGCTGCCCTTGTGCTGGCGGATGGTGAACATGTCCAGCATGGCCTGGGTGGGGTGGGCGTGGCGGCCGTCGCCGGCGTTGAGTACGCTGATGCCAGGCTGGGCGTGGCGGGCGATGAACTCCGCCGTGCCGCTGTCCGCGTGACGCACCACGAAGGCATCACACTGCATGGCCTCCAGGTTGCGCAGCATGTCCAGCAGGCTCTCGCCCTTGGACTGGGACGAGACGGCCACGTTGATGTTGAGCACGTCCGCCGACAGCCGGGTGGCCGCCAACTCGAAGGTGGTACGGGTGCGGGTGCTGGGCTCGAAGAACAGGTTGATGACCGTGCGCCCGCGGAGCAGCGGGACCTTCTTGACCGATTTGCCGATCACCCCGGTGAAGCTCTCGGCGGTGTCCAGGATTTGCTCCAGCAGGGGGCGGGGCAGGCCCTCGGTGGTCAGGAAGTGGCGCAACCGACCCTGGTTGTCCAGCTGTACGTTCATGCCGTGTCCTGAATGATGAAGTGCAGGGGTTCCGGGCCACGCAGTTTGATCCGCCGGTGCGACGGCAGGCTCAGCCGGGTGCCGGCCACGTCAGCGGCGAAGGGCAGTTCGCGCCCGCCTCGGTCCACCAGCACGACCAGCAACACCGCGGCGGGGCGGCCGTAGTCGAAGATCTCGTTCAGCGCGGCGCGCACCGTGCGCCCGGTGTGCAGCACGTCATCCACCAGCACGATGACGCGGTCGTCCACGTCAAAGGGCAGGTTGGAGGGCCGCACCTGCGGGTTCATGCCGGCCTGGCTGAAGTCATCGCGGTAGAAAGCGATATCCAGCGTACCCAGAGGGATTTCCGTCTCGAGGCTCTGGTGCAGGGCCTCGGCAACCCAGGCGCCGCCGGTATGGATGCCCACCAGTCCCACTTCGTTCAGCGGGATGTCGCGATCCGCCAGCAACCGGGTGAGGTCTTGCCGGACCTGCTGGATCAAGGGCGTGACTTCGGGTGTGTTCATATGCACCCCTGTTGGTTGAACCAGGTTTCCAGGATGACCCGTGCCGCTTCGCTGTCCAGCGCGCCCGGCTGACGGGCGCCGCGGCCGCCCCGTTCCGCGAGGCGTGCCTCTGCCTCGTGGGAGGAGAGCCGTTCGTCCACCAGCTCGACGCGCAGCCCGTGCCGGCCATGCAGGCGTTGGGCGAACTTCCGCGCGGCGCGGGTGCTGTGGGAGTCACTGCCGTCGGCGTGCAGGGGCAGGCCGACCACCAGTCCTGCGGGGCGCCATTCGTCGAGCAGCCGGGCGACCCTTTCCCAGTCCGGCTGTCCGTCGCGGGCGGCGAGGGTGCACAGCGCGCGGCCGGTGCCGGTGAGGGCCTCGCCCACCGCGACCCCGATGCGCCGGCCGCCGTGGTCAAAAGCCAGCCAGGTGCCGGTGACCGGCTCAGGCATGCCCGCTTTGCCCGGACAGGCAGTTGATGTCCACCCCCAGTTGCGCCGCCGCGGCCTGCCAGCGCTCCTGCACCGGGGCGTCGAACAGGATGCCGGTATCGGCGGGGACGGTGAGCCAGGCGTTGCCGGCCATCTCCTCCTCGAGCTGGCCGGCGCCCCAGCCGGCGTATCCGAGGGCCATCAGGAAGCGGCTCGGGCCGCGGTTGTGCGCCAGGGCGGTAATGATATCCCGCGAGGTGGTGATGCTGATCTCGGGGGAGACCTGCGCGGATCCCTCCCAGTCGCCCCCGGCGGGATGCAACACGAAGCCGCGCTCGCGCTGGACCGGCCCGCCCATGAAGACCGGGGTGTCCAGCGGCGCCTCGGGGCCGGGTTCGATGTCCATGTGTTCGAACAGGTCCCGCAACTTGAGGTCGGAGGGGTGGTTAATCACCAGCCCCATGGCGCCCTCCGGGCCGTGCTCACAGATGTAGATCACGGCGTGGGTGAAGTTCGGGTCCGCCAGGCTGGGCATCGCAATCGCGAATTGATTGGTCAGCCAGACCTCATTGTCGTTCGTCTCGCTCATGCGCTTAGTATCCCTGTCCCGTGTCCGGGGGACAAGGTCGCAAAGGCCGGCTCAACGCGCCGAGAGGTCATCTCCGAGAAACTCCCAGGTGCGCGTGATGACCAGCTGGTCATTGCCCTGCAGGACCTCTTCCGGTACCCGGGCATAGGGGGCGGCCATCTGGACGATGCGCACCGCCGCCTCATCCAGCAGCCGGTGGCGCGACGGGGTCAGGATGCGCACGTCCGCCACCTGGCCGTCCGGCTCCAGGGTGACCTGCAGCACCAACCGTCCGGAGAGCCCCCGTCGACGCGCCTCGTTGGGGTAGTTGCGGTTGCCCACGTCCTCCACCTTGGCCACCCACTGGCGCATGTACTCGGCGGCCGAGTGGCTGCGGGTGCTGGAGCTGATGAAGGCCCGGGTGGGGCCTTGCGCCTGGGGGTTGGCTTCGTCCGGAGTCGGCTCGCTCAGCGCGGCGCGCCGCCCCGCGGCCAGGTCCAGGGTCTGGCTTGGCTCCGGCTCCCGTTCGGCGTCGTCGGTTTCCGGCACGGTCCGCTCGGCCTGTTCGGCCAGCAGTTCCGGCTCCGGTGAGGGGGATTCGGCCGGGGTGTCCGGCTCCGGTTCCGGTTCCGGGGGTGTGGTCTCCGGGGTCTCCTGGGGCGCGGGCTCCTCGGGGACGAAGGGTTCAGGCGCCTCGGCCTCGCCACCCCCCTCCTGGTCGGTCTCCGCCAGGAAGTCGTAGGTCTCAGGTTCGTCCATGTCGAACCGGCTGAGGGTCACGTCGATCAGCGGCGCCTGTTCGCTGCGCTCCGGTTCCGGCAGGGAGAAACCGAGGCCGAAGATCACGGCAACGTGCAGCAAAGTTGCCAGCACCACCGCCGCGAGCAGGCGCCCGTGGTCGGTCCCGGTCCAGGCCGGGAGCCGGAAGGCAGGAGGCTCCGGGCTTTGGGATTGCGCTGGCGGTGGACTCATGTTGCCTCGTGGCCGTCCCGGGCCGGTTGGCTTCCAAGTTCGCGGATCATTGCTTGGGCCATTATACCGTTGAGCACACCGAACACGATGGCCGCGGTCATCAAAGGGGGTAACAGTAGCCAGAGCCCCGGGTGGGGGATGAACAGCCACCAGGCCGCGGTGAACTGGGCGCCCATGTGAGCCAGGGCGGCCAGCAGGCTGTACCCCACCGGGCCGGTGCCGGGCAGGGCGCGGGCCAGGGCCAGCCCGCCCAGCGCCCCCAGACCGCCGGCCAGGCTCAGGAAGAAGGTGGGTGAGAGCAGGGTGCCCACCAGGATGCCGCCCGCAACGATCCGCAGCACCGTGATCCAGGCGGCCACCCGCCAGCCGTACAGCCAGCAGGCGGTGACGGTGATGATGTTGGCCAGGCCCGGTTTGACGCCCGGGAGCGGGCTGGGCAGCGCGGCTTCCGCCACGTGGATCGCCAGCGCCAGCGCGGCCAGGGTGGCGATGCGCAGGTCGTCGCGGTCGCTTTGCAGGGGGCGGTAGCGGGGTGCGGCCATGTTAATAGTGAATGCTGTCGTAGCGCGGGTCGGCGCCGATGATCTCTACCGTGACCCGGTTGGGCAGGCAGAGCGCCTGGTCGCCCGGGGTGTCGAGCCGGCCGGCACGCACGCAGATCTGGCGCGGGCCCGGGTCGGCGATCACGCGGGCGCCGCCCTCAGCGATCTCGACCACCGTGGTGCCCAGCGGGCCGGGCACCTCCACCCGTCGCGGCTGATCGAGCGGGTACCGGGCATACTCCTCCTCGCCGGCCCAGATCCGCACGGCCTCCGCCTCGCCGCCCCGCTCGCCCCACAGCCAGGGGTAGAGGGCGGCAACCCCGGCCACGGCAGTTATCAGCAGCAGCCGGTCGGTCCAGGTCACGGGTCTGGCCAGCGCTGTACGCCGGCCTCCGGGTCCTGCTCCACCTGCAGTAGCGCCGCCATGGAGTCGGTGAGGTGGATGCGACCGTCCGGCTCGACCAGCATGACCCGGGTGACGCCCAGTCGCCGTGCCATCGCCGGCCAGTCCTCCGGGCCGGCCAGCATGAGGGCCGTGCTGGCGGCGTCGGCCCGGACCGGGTCGTCGTGGACCACGGTGGCGGCACTGAGGCCCTGCGCCGGGCGCCCTGTCCGGGGGTCGAGGATGTGGTGGTAGCGCTCACCTTCGTGCTCGAAGTCCCGCTCGTAATCACCGGAGGTAAACACCGCCGTCCCGCTGCCGATCTCCAGGGAGGCGATGATGCCCTCCTGGTGGGGGTGGCGGATGCCGATCCGCCAGCGGCGGTCCCGCGGCTGGCCCAGGGTGACCAGGTCGCCGCCGACATTGACCACGGCGCGGCTGATGCCCTGTTCCCGCAGGTGCTCAATGGCCTTGCCGATGCTATGGCCCTTGGCGTACCCGCCGAGGTTGAGCTGTAACTGGCGGTTGTCACTGGCCAGGCGGCCGTCTTCCTGGCGCAGGGCGGCGAGGGTGGGGCGGTCCGCCAGCCAGTCCTCGAGGGTCGTCTCCTCGGGGACGCGGCCCTCGCTGCCGTCGCCCTCGAACCCCCAGAGCCGGATCAGCTTGCCGATGGCGGGGCTGAACAGCCCGCCGGTGAGCGATTCCAGCTCCCGGCCCTCGGCCAGCAAATCGAGCAATTCGTCACTGGCGGGCGGGCCGGACTCCCCGGCGGCCAGCGCCCGGTTGATGCGCCCGAGTTCGCCGTCGCCGGCCGGATGCCAGCGCGCCTGGTAGTCCTCCAGCAGGCGACGGACGCGGTCGGCCGCCTCGCTGGCCGTGCGCTCCGGCTGGCCCAGGATGCTCACCTCGACCAGCGTGCCCATGGCGTAAAAACGCTCCCGGTGTTGCGGCTCCTCGCTGCTGCAGGCAGTCAGCAGGAGCAGGGCGAGCAGCAGGGCCAGCGAGCGCATCGGCGGGGTCAATGTCATAGGCGGCTTTCGATGACATCCATCAGGCGCGCGGCAATGCGGGTGTCGTAGATCTCATCCAGCTCGCGCACGCAGGTGGGGCTGGTCACGTTGATCTCCGTGAGGTAATCACCGATCACGTCCAGGCCCACGAAATCCAGCCCGCGGCGGCGCAACTCCGGGGCCACCTGCTCGCAGATCCAGCGGTCCCGGTCAGTCAGGTCGACCCCCACGCCCTTGCCGCCGGCCGCCAGGTTGCCCCGGGTCTCGCCCTCGGCCGGAATACGTGCCAGTGCCCACGGCAGTGGTTCACCGCCAATCATAAGGATGCGCTTGTCGCCCGACTTGATCTCCGGCAAGTAGCGCTGGGCCATGATCTGGATGCTGCCCTGCCGGGTCAGGGTCTCCAGGATGACGCTGGTGTTCGGGTCGCCGGCGCGCACCACGAAAATCGAGGCGCCGCCCATGGCGTCCAGCGGCTTGAGTACCGTATGCCCGTGTTCGGCGATGAAGGCGCGCAGTTGGTGCGCATCGGCGCTGACCAGCGTGGGCGCGCAGCACTGCGGGAACTGGGCGGTAAACAGCTTCTCGTTGCAGTCCCGCAGGGCCTGCGGGCGGTTGACCACCTGCACGCCTTGGAGCTCCGCCAGCTCCAGCACGTGGGTGGCGTAGACGTACTCGGTGTCCACCGGCGGGTCGCTGCGCATCAGCACCGCGTCCAGCTCCGACAGCGGGGCCCAGTCCGCCTCCCCGAGGTCGAACCAGTCTGCGTTGTCGTCGCGGACGGTCAGCGGGCGGCTGCGCCCCAGGGGCTGGCCGTCGCGGAGGGCCAGGTCGCCGGTTTCCAGGTAGTGCAGTGCCCAGCCGCGGCGACTGGCCTCCAGCAACAGGGCCAGGGTGGTGTCTTTCCAGGGTTTGATCGCGTGGATGGGGTCCATGACCACGCCCAGTCTTACGCTCATGCAGGCTCCCTCGCGCTAGTGGCGGTGCCATTTTCAAAGTGTTCCGACTCGCGCATGATACCGCGTGTGGCCGGCGGTGTACGGGAGTACCCACCCTGACACAAGGTAGTATTGGGCTGGAGACCTATGGTAAATACGTCGACAGGGATTTTCTTGCGACCCAATTTTCGTGACCCGGGTCGTGACGCAACGATTTCTGCCATGTCATCACGGGGGAGCGGGTGGATAGCGAAGCGCCAGCACAGGGAGTAACGGGCCTCAAGGTGATGGTCATTGACGACAGCAAGACCATCCGGCGCACGGCCGAGACGCTCCTGAAAAAAGAGGGCTGCGAGGTCATCACGGCCACGGACGGGTTCGAGGCCCTGGCCAAGATCGCCGATCACCGGCCGGATATCATCTTCATCGACATCATGATGCCCCGCCTGGACGGCTACCAGACCTGCGCCCTGATCAAGAACAACGCCGCTTTCCGCAACACACCGGTCATCATGCTCTCCAGCAAGGATAGCCTGTTCGACCGGGCGCGGGGGCGCATTGTCGGTTCCGAGCAGTACCTCACCAAACCGTTTACCCGGGGCGAATTGCTGGATGCGATCCGGCGGCATCTGGGGCAGGCGGTATAAGCGCTGCGTTGCCTGCCGCTCGGCGGCCGGGGACGCGACACAATCAAGGATAGTATCTAAGGAAGGGGAGTTCTCGCCATGGCGCGCATCCTGGTGATTGATGATTCACCCACTGATCTTCACGCCATCAAGGCCATCCTAGAGCCGGAGGGGCATCAGCTCATTGAGGCCGCTGATGGTGAGCAGGGCATAGAGAAGGCCCGCGGCAGCCGACCGGACCTCATCCTGATGGATATCGTGATGCCCGGCATGAACGGCTTCCAGGCTACCCGCCGACTCAACCGCGACGCCGATACCGCCTCCATCCCGGTCATCATGGTCAGCAGCAAGGATCAGGCCACCGACCGGATCTGGGCGAAGCGCCAGGGCGCGGTCGATTACATTGCCAAGCCGGTGGAGAAAGAGGAACTCCTCGAGAAAATCCGCGCGGCGCTGGGTGGTTGACCAACGTGCTGGCGCTCAAGCAACAGGCATCGGCGTTCGAGGCCCTGCGGGCCCTGGACCGCATGGGCCGGGCCCATCCGCTGGACCTCACCGTGGAGGAGGCCGGCGAGGCGGGCTGGTACGGCGTCGGTGTGCGCTTTGCCGGCCGTCACTTCCTGGTGCCCATGCACGAAGTGGCAGAGGTGATGCCCTGCCCGCCGTTGACCCCGGTGCCGCACACGCTGGACTGGGTGAAGGGGGTCGCCAATGTCCGCGGCATGCTCATCCCCATCATCGACCTGGAAGGCTTTTTCGAACTGGGGCCGGTCAACATGTCGCATCTGACGCGCATTCTCATCATGCGTTCGGGCGAGGTGGTGGCCGGCCTGCTTGTGGACGAGGTGCTGGGCCTGCGTCCCTGTGATCGCGAAACCTGGCTGGCGCAAGTGCCGGGGGGGCTCAAGCCTGAATTGGCGCGCTGTGTATCCGGGGTGTTCCGGCGGGAGGACGGCGACTGGCCGGTCTTCCGCCCCACCCGGCTGGCACAGAATACCCGTTTCATGCGGGTGGCGGCCTGAGGGCGGGTCAGGTTTCTCATGGAGGGTTGAAACAGTATGACGGTGTCCAAGAACAAGCCGCAGCAGGGCTCCACCCAATCGAAGGCCCGGTTGCTGACATTTCTGGCTGTCATCACCACCGCGGTCGCGGCGGTGGTGGTCGGCCTCACCCTGTACCTGCAATGGGTGGACCGGGGGCAGCTGGAGGCCAGTAGCAGCCTGGAGCTGTCGCTGGCGGTTGTACGCGAGGAGGCCAGTGCTGCCCAACGCGGCCGTGAGGTGGCTGCGGGCCGGCTGGAGCGGGCGCTCAACGATGCCGGGCAGCGTGCAGCCGAGCTCGAGCAGGGCGACCCGCTGGCCGATTTCGGCGCCCCGCAGCAGCTGCGCAGCGCCCGCCAGCAGGTGGCTGCGGAGCTGACCGCGCTGGAGGCCGCCGGCCAGGGGCTCTTGTCCGAGCTGGAAGTGGCCGGGCAGATGGAGGAGCCCGGCTCCGCGCTGGTAGAGGCCGCCGGGCGCTTGTATGACACCAGCCGGTCGATCCAGGAGCCGGCCGGCGAATTGAGCGGGCTGCTCCGGCAGGTCTCGGACGGCCGTTGGCTGCATCCCGTCGTGGCGGCCGGCGTTGGTGGGCTGGCGCTGCTCTTCCTGATGGCCGCAGCGTTGTTCTCCACCCGGGTGTTCCGCGAGGTGCTGGAAGCCCGCGCCCAGGACAAGCGCCGGGTCGACGAGGAGTCTCGGCGTAACCAGGAGGCGATCCTCAAGCTGCTCGACGAGATCGAGGACCTGCGTGAGGGCGATCTGCGCACCCAGGCGTCGGTGGGCGAGGAGATCACCGGCGCCATCGCCGACGCCTTCAACGACGCCATCGACAACCTGCGCAGCCTGGTGGCCACCATCAACCGCACCGCCGAGCAGGTCTCCTCCTCGGCCCAGCAGACCCAGGCGACCGCCATGCACCTGGCCGAGGCGTCCGATCACCAGGCGCAGCAGATCACCTCCGCCTCCGGTGCCATTGAGGACATGGCCACCTCCATCGACCAGGTATCGCGCAACGCCGAGGAATCCGCCCGGGTGGCGCAGCAGGCGGTGGATATCGCCACCAAGGGTGCCGAAACGGTGCGCGCCACCATCGAGGGCATGGACACCATCCGCGAGCAGATCCAGGAGACCGCCAAGCGCATCAAGCGGCTGGGTGAGTCCTCCCAGGAGATCGGCAACATCGTGGAGCTGATCAACGACATCTCCGACCAGACCAACATCCTCGCCCTGAACGCCTCCATCCAGGCGGCCATGGCCGGCGAGACCGGTCGCGGCTTCGCCGTGGTGGCGGACGAGGTGCAGCGCCTGGCCGAGCGCTCCGGTAACGCCACCAAGCAGATCGAGGCGTTGGTCAAGACCATCCAGACCGATACCAACGAGGCGGTGCTCTCCATGGAGCAAAGCACCGCCGGGGTGGTGGAGGGCGCCCAGCTGGCGGAGAACGCGGGCGATGCCCTGCGCGAGATCGAGTCCGTCTCCAATGACCTGGCCTCACTGATCCAGAGCATCTCCGGCGCCTCCCGTCAGCAGGCGGATGCCGCCGCCAACGTGTCCGATACCATGAAGGTCATCCAGGAGATCACCCACCAGACCTCCGCGGGTACCAACGAGACGGCCAACTCCATCGGTAACCTCACCGGCCTGGCGCGCGACCTGCGCAGCTCCGTGGCCGGCTTCAAGCTGCCGGAAAATGACTGAGCACAACGCCACCGATCGTAGTGGCCTGAACTGGGTCAAGAAGGAACTCGACGAGACCCTGCGCCAGGCCGCCGACGCCCTGGAAGCGGCCAGTGAGGACAGCGAGGCGCTGGACGAACTGGAGGTCTGCCAGGCCGGGCTCCACCAGGTCCGCGGCATACTGAACATGCTGGGGCTGAAGGGCGGGCAACTGCTCACCGAGGAGATGGAGCGGGTCTCCCGGGGGTTGCTCGACGAGGCCCTCAGCGACCCGGTACCGGCGCAGGAAACGCTCATGCGGGCGCTGTTACAGCTGCCGGATTACCTGGAGAAGGTCCAGTCCGGGCGGCTGCGCGACCACCCCGGCCACGTCCTGCCCCAGATCAACGAACTGCGCCAGGCCCGTGGTGTGGAGCCGCTGCCCGTCAGTGCCTACTTCCAGCCGGACCTGGATGTCAGCAGCGATCGTCACCGCCGCCACACGGGGGGCGAGCAGGGCACGACCCTGGCGGCCACGGCGCGGCGTCTGCGGACCCCGTATCAGCGGGCCCTGCTGGGTGTGCTGCGCTCCGACTCACCCCGCGATGACCTGCTGGCCCTGCGCCAGATCCTCGATGAACTGGACCTCTCCTGCGGTGATGACCAGCGCGGCGCCCTCTGGTGGATCGCTGGCGGGCTGGTCGAGGCCCTGGAACACGGGCTGTTGCGGCTGGACCATCAACTGCGCCGGCTGCTTGGACGGGTGGACCGCGAACTGCGCCGGGTGGCGGAAACCGGCCAGGATGACCAGTCGACCGACACCCGGGCGGAACTGCTGCGGGAACTGCTCTACCACGTTGCCCGCGCCCATCCGGAGACCGAGCGCATCAAGACGATCCAGCAGCAGTACCGGCTGGCGGATCACCTGGAGCAGCTCCCGGACGATGAGGGCCGTGCGCCCAATCGGGAAGTGGTGGAAGCGGTGGTGGGTGCCCTGCGCGAGGACATCGCCTCCGCCAAGGACGCCCTGGACCTGTTCGCCCGCTCCGACGGGCAGGACCAGGAGCGGTTGGAGGTCCTTGAGGAGATCCTCGCCCACGTGGGCGATACCCTGAGGATGCTCGGCCTGGACCTGGCCGCTTCGGTGGTGCGCGATCAGATCAACACCGTGGCCGGGATCCGCCGGGGAGAGGTGGACTCAGGGGAGTACCAGCTGGGCCAGGTGGCCCAGGCGCTGCTCTACGTGGAGGCCGCCCTTCAGAGCCTGGTCTACCGCACCACCGGCATTGGCCCGGCCCGCAGCGCGACCCGGGCGCAGGCGCCCGGAAAGGACCCGAGCCGGACCGAGCAGGCGGTCTTCCAGTCCGAGTACCAGCAGGTCTTCAGCCATGCCCTGGGCGAGGCCCTGACCGAGTTCGAGCGGGCCAAACAGGCGCTGATCCGGTACAGCAACAGCTTCGGTGCCGACACCCTCAAGGAGGCGGACGGGAGCCTGGAAGGCATTCGCGGCCTGTTGCGGATGACCGGGCTGGAGCGGGCGGACGAGCAACTGCAGCGCATCCAGGCACTCCTGCGGGAGCGACTCCTGCCAGAGCAGGCCGAGACGCCTGCCCCGGAACTGCTGGATCTGCTGGCGGACGCGGTCACCGGCCTGGAGTATTACCTGGAGGGGATCGCGGAGGACCGCGCCAACCGGGATCAGGCCCTGGACGTGACCGATGACGCCGTCGCGCGCTTGAGCGAACGCCTGCCGGTCCCGGGGGAGGCCCAGGGGGCCGAACCCGGCATGGCCCGCGCAAGCCTGCCGGAGGAGGCCTCGGCCCCCGGTACCGAAGAAGGGGCGGAGCCCCCGGACGAGCCGGAACCCGGGCCGGTGGAAGTGGCACAGCCGGATGCCGGTCCGGAGGGTGCCGGGGAGCAGGAGGACGCGGCTGCAGAGATGGCGCCGCCCGTAACGCCGGCAACCGACAGCGCGCCGGCCGCGGCACCGGGTTCGCCCGAATCGCCTGCCCCACAGCCGGCAACCCCCCGCCGTAATGCCAGCGCGCCCGACCCCCAGGTGCCGCTGCTTTCCGAAGAACTGGATCCGGAGATCGTTGAGATCTTCCTCGAGGAGGTGGGCGAACTGGCCGGCCCCTTGCGGGAGGCCTATAAGCGCTGGCACCGAAACCCGGACGACCAGGACGCCCTGGTGGAAACCCGCCGCACCTTCCACACGCTCAAGGGTAGTGGCCGTCTGGCCGGCGCCCTGTTGCTGGGCGAGATGGCCTGGGGCGTGGAGAACCTGCTCAACCAGGTGATGGGCGGCAAGGTGGCCCCGGGGCCGCAGGTCTACTCCGTGGTCGGCGAGGCCCTGGAGCGCCTCCCGGGCCTGGTCGCCCACCTGCGCGATGGCGCTGAGCCACCGGTCGAAGTCCGGCCGCTGATTCGCCGGGCCGCGGTGCTGGCAGACCCCTCGCTGGATGAGGTATTGCCCCCGGCCGAGACGGTGGAAGCCCCGACCGGGCCTGCGACCGGTGAGGGCGATGCCCCCGACCGGGCGCAGGAGCCGCCGCCAGAAGGCGCCCCGGAGCAGGACCGGGAGGAGCCCCCGGTGGAGGTGTCGCTGCCGCCGCTCGACTTCGAGGAGGGGCTTGCCCCCGGGGAGGCGCTGCCGGTCGATCAGGGCTCCGGGCCTGACGCGGACGGCACCACCGGGCCTGCTGCTGATGATGACACCGGTGCCGAATCCACCGACGACGCGTGGGACTTCGGCGATCTGACTCTGTCGGATGAGCCGGTCGGGCTCGGGGAAGTGGCTGACGATGACGCCGGGCTGGCGGAGCCGCCGGGCCGGGCCGCAGCGGACGAACCAGAGGCTGGGGAGCCTGCACCTGATAAGCCCGCCACGGAGGAGCAGGCACCCTCCGGAAGCCAGTCCCCGGCTGAGCCGGAGGCTGCCCGGGTAGCAGAGGCGGCAGAGGCGGCGGACCAGAGCGTTGATCCGGCACTATTGGAGATCTTCCACAGCGAGGCCGAGACCCACCTGGCCACGGTCCGGGAGTTTGTCGGGCGCTGCCATACCGAGGGCGTCTGCGAGATCGACAAGGGGTTGAACCGGGCGCTGCATACCCTGGTGGGCAGCGCGCGCACCGCCCGGATTGACGGCATGGCCCGCCTGGGCCGGGCCCTGGAGACCTTGGCCCGGCACCGGATGGAACTGCGGCAGCCCCTCAGTCCCCCCGAAGTGGACGCCTTCAGTCGCGGCGTGGACCTGCTTCACCGCTACGTGGAGGGGGCCGGGGTGGCCAGCGCCGAGTTGCCGGACGACGAGTCGGCGGAACTGGTCGCCGAGCTGGAGCAGATGGACAGCCCGCAGGAGGCGCCGGTCGGAGCGGAGGCGGAGGCCGGTGGCGCCGCGGAAGACGGGCGCCGCTGGACCGCCGATCCCGAGATGGACCCGGACCTGGTGGGGCTGTTCACGGAGGAGTCCGAGGATATCCTCGAATTCCTCGAGACCACGGTCCACAACTGGGCATCGCAACCGGCGACCGGAGGCGCGCTGCAGGAGGTCCATCGCTCGCTCCACACCCTGAAGGGCGGTGCGCGCTTGGCCGGTTTCCAGACCATGGGCGATCTGTGCCATGCGTTGGAGTCCAAGGCCTCCGAGGTCGCGGACTATCCCAGCGCGGCGGACGAAGAGTACTTCGCCCTCCTCAATGCTGGCCTGGACCGCCTGGTGGAGATGACCGAGGAGGTCAAGAACGGTTACTGGCCGCAGGCAGACGAGGCCTTGCTGGCCCGGATCCGCGGCGAGGCGCCCCCTGCCGAGGCCGAGGCGCCGCCGGAGGCACCGGATGCCGGCGCCGAGCAGCGCCCGGCGCCGCTACCGGATGAAGCAGCGACGGCCCCGCCCGCCGAAGAGGACGCCCGGGCGGACTCGCCAGCGCCCGCCCCCGAGGCGGCGGAGTCACCGGAGCTACCGGAGGCCGATGAGCCCCCGGTGCAGCCCGAGGCCCCAGAGTCGCGGGTAGAGGCGCCAGAGCCTCCGGTCGAGACCCCGGAGCCGCCGGTCGAGGCCCCAGCGACCCGGGAGGAGCGCTCCGCCGAGGCAACAGACACCCTGAACGCCCCGAAGGGACCGGACGAGCCACCGGCCGTGGCCGACGCGCCGACACTGGAGCCAGAGCCAGAGCCAGAGCCAGAGCCAGAGCCAGAGCCCGCGTCGCAGGCCACCCCGGATGCCGGGGTCAGTCCGCAGCCGGTGATCACCGACGAACCGCCTGCCACCACCGAGCCTGCCGACGAGGCGTTCCAGGCGGACGCCGTCCCGCCGGAGCCGGAGCCGGTCGATGCGGCCCGGGCGGAGACCCCGGCAGGGCAGCAGGACGTGGTCCGGGTGCGCTCCGACCTGCTCGACCAGCTGGTCGGGCACGCGGGGGAGGTCAGCATCGTCCGGGCCCGGCTGGAGCAGAACAACGGCGCGCTGCGCTTCAACCTCAACGAACTGGACGAAACCGTAAACCGCCTGCGCCAGCAGCTGCGCGACCTGGAGATCGAGACCGAGGCCCAGATCCTCTACCGGTTTAACCGGGACAACGAGGATGCCCGCCGCACGGAGTTCGACCCGCTGGAGCTTGATCGCTTCTCCCACATCCAGGAGCTCTCCCGCGCCCTGGCGGAGAGTGTCTCCGACCTCTCCAGCCTGGAGGAGATGCTGGTTTACCTCTCCCGCGAGTCGGAATCGCTGCTCACCGATCAGGCACGTCTGAACGCGGAGATGCAGGACGGGCTGATGCGGACCCGCATGGTCCCCTTTGCCAACCTGCTGCCGCGCCTGCGCCGGATCATGCGCCAGACGGCACGGGAGCTGGGCAGGAAGGCGGAGCTGAAACTGCTCGGCAGTCAGGGCGAGCTGGACCGCACCGTGTTGGAGCGGCTTACACCACCGCTGGAGCACATGCTGCGCAACGCCCTGTCCCACGGCATCGAGACCCCGGAGGAGCGCCAGGCCGCAGGCAAACCGGTGGCCGGTACCGTCTCCCTCGACGTGTTCCGCGAGGGCGCCGATATCGTGGTCACCGTGACTGACGACGGGCGGGGTATCGACCCGGAGGCGATCCGGGCCAAGGCCGAGGCCGCAGGCCTGGTGCGTCCGGATGAAAAGCTCAGCCGCAAGCAGCAGCTGCGGCTCATCCTGGCCTCCGGCCTCTCCACCGCCGACCAGGTCACCCAGGTGGCGGGTCGCGGCGTGGGCATGGACGTGGTGGACACCGCGATCCGCGAGCTCGGTGGCAACCTGGAGATCGACTCCGAGCCGGGTCAGGGCAGCACCTTCACCATTCGCCTGCCCTTCACCCTGGCCATCAACCACGCGCTGCTCTGCGAGGTGGCCGAGCAGGTCTACGCGATTCCGCTCTCCAGCATCGAGGGCGTGGCGCGCATGGACCAGCAGGAGGCGCGCGAGCGGCTCGCCGACCCCAACGCCACAGAGTACGAGTTCGCCGGCAAGCGCTATGACCTGCGCAGCCTGCAGGCCCTGCTGGGGACCGGCAAGGCGCGACTGCCGGACGGCAACCGGCCGGTACACCTGCTGCTGGTCAACGCCGGTCGCAAGCGGCTGGCGCTGCAGGTGGATGCCATCCTGGGGAACCAGGAGATCGTGGTGAAATCCGTGGGGCCGCAGATCAGCTCTGTGCCCGGCATCTACGGCGCGACCGTCATGGCGGACGGCCGCGTGGTGCTCATCCTGGACGTCTCCGCGCTGGCGCGCATGGACGTCGAGCAGGGCGCGGCACCGGACTGGGTCGCCGAGGGAGAGGACCTGTCGAGCCAGGTGTCGGAACGCCCGCTGGTGATGGTGGTGGACGACTCCATCACCATGCGCAAGGTGGCCGCCCGACTGCTGGAGCGTAATCGCATGGACGTGGTGACAGCGCGTGACGGGATGGATGCGCTGACCCAGCTGGAGCAGCAGGTGCCCGATATCATGCTGCTCGACATCGAGATGCCGCGCATGGATGGCTACGAGCTCGCCACCCACATGCGCAACCGGCCTGAGCTCCGCGAGGTGCCGATCATCATGATCACCTCCCGGGTGGGCGCGAAGCACCGGCAGCGGGCCGAGGATATCGGCGTCAACCGCTACATGGGCAAGCCCTACCACGAAGGTGAACTGCTGGAGGCAATCCGGGAACTACTGGAGGGTGAGCGGCCCCGGGACGAGGAGCAGCTGACATGAGCGAAACGGACATCCACAACCCCGGGGCCATGGCCCTGACCGGCCAGGTCGCCGACCAGGCGGACCTGATCCCCTCCATGCTTGTGGATGCCGGGCGTACCGAGTTGCTCCTGCCCGGTTCCGTGGTGGCGGAGGTGACCACCTGGGTCACGCCCGAGGCCTATCCCATGCAGGTGCCGGAGTGGTTACTGGGGGCGTTCACCTGGCGGGAGATGACGCTCCCCCTGGTGGCGGTGCAGTGCTTTGCGCACGGCGTGGAGCAGCCGGAGCCGGGTCCGTCCAGCCGCATCGTGGTGGTCAAGGGGCTGAAGCATAACCGGGATCTGCCCTACTTCGGGGTGGCGGCCGAGGATATCCCCCGCCTGGCGGCGATACGGCGGGATAACCTGCGTGACCCGGAGGAGACGGAGCCGGCGGAGCGGGAACTGCCCGGACGCCCGGTAATGGTGGCCGGGGCGCCGGCGCTGATCCCGGACCTGACGTTGGTGGAGGACCGCCTTTTGGATGCACTGCCCCCGGGCGGCGTGGCCAGCAAGCCCTCCGCTTAGGGCGCAGGCGGCGCCGCAACGCGGCTGAGCGTGGCCCCGCTCAGCCGGCCAGGTCGCCGTGCAGCAACTGCAGTGCTGCCAGCGCCGTGATGCCGGCCGTCTCGGTGCGCAGGATCCGCGGCCCCAGGCCCACCGCCTCGGCCCCCTGGCCAACGGCCTTTTCCACCTCCGCCTCGGAGAGCCCCCCTTCCGGTCCGATCAGCAACCACGCGGCCTTCAGGTGGGACTGCTGGCGTGCCAGCGCCTGGAGCGACCGGCCGCCGGGCGCCAGCACCAGCCCCTGACCGGCCGTGTCCAACCCGGACCAGGCGTCTGCCAGCGGCTGCGGGGCGGCCACTTCCGGCACCCGGTTGCGCCCACACTGCTCGCAGGCGGCCACCGCCACCCGCTGCCAGTGTTGCTGCCGCTTGTCCTGGCGTTTGCTGTCCAGCTTCACCACGCCCTTGTCGGTGAAAACTGGCAGGATCCGGCTCACCCCCAGCTCCACCGCCTTCTGCACGGTGAAGTCCATGCGCTCCCCGCGAGCGATGCCCTGCACCAGGGTGAGGGTCAGCGGCGACTCCCGCTCCACCGGGTCGTGGGCGAGCACCGTCACCTGCGCTTCACGCCGCGCCAAGGCCTCCAGCCGGGCCGGGTACTCGCCGCCCTCGCCGTTGAACAGCACCAGCGGGTCCCCGGGGCGCAGGCGGAAGGCCCGCAGGTGGTTGGCCGCGGTCACCGGCAGCGTGCAGCCCTCGCCCGCGCTCAGTCGCTGATCGACGTGGATGCGGGGCGCGCTCATGGGCGGGTGGCCAGGTCGATGCCCTCGGTGGCCACGCGGGCCAGGTGGCGGATCTGCTCCGGGGTGATCACGTAGGGGGGCATCAGGTAGACCACGCTGCCGAGGGGGCGCATCAGCGCCTCGTTCTTCAGTGCGTGTTGGTAGACGATCATGCCCCGGCGCTCTTCCCAGGGGTAGGGCTCGGGCTTGGCCTTGTCGGGCACCATCTCGGCAGCCAGCACCATGCCGGTCTGGCGGACCTCGCCCACGTGGGGGTGGTCCGCCAGGTGCGCAAAGGCCTCACCCATCTCCCGGGCCAGTTCCCGGTTGCGGGCGATGACGTCCTCCTGCTCGAACAACTCCAGGGTGGCCAGGGCGGCTGCGCAGGCCAGCGGGTTGCCGGTGTAGCTGTGCGAGTGGAGGAAGGCGCGCAGGGTGGCGTAGTCGTCGTAGAAGGCCTGGTAGATCCGGTCGTGGGTCAGCACCGTGGCCAGCGGCAGGTAGCCGGCGGTCAGCCCCTTGGACAGGCACATGAAATCGGGGCTGATGTCCGCCTGCTCACAGGCGAACATCGTGCCGGTGCGGCCGAAGCCCACTGCGATCTCGTCGGCGATCAGGTGCACCCCGTGCCGGTCGCACGCCTCGCGCAGCAACTCCAGGTAACGGTGGTGGTACATCCGCATGGTGCCGGCGCACTGGATCAGCGGCTCGACGATGACCGCGGCGGTCTCGTGAGCGTGCCGCGCCAGGGCCGCTTCCATGTGGGCGAACATGCGCTCCGCGTGCTCCTCCCAGGTGGTGCCCGGCTCGCGGAGGAAGGCATCCGGGGAGGGGACGGTGATGGCCTCCATGAGCAGCGGTTTGTAGGTCTCCTTGTAGAGAGAAACATCGCCCACGCCCAGGGTGCCCAGCGTCTCGCCGTGGTAGCTGTTGGACAGGGTGATGAACTTGCGCTTCTCCGGCTGACCGCTGTTGCGCCAGTAGTGGTAGCTCATCTTCAGGGCCACCTCCACGGCGGAGGAGCCGTTGTCGGTGTAGAAGCAGCGGCTGAGCCCGGGCGGGGTGATCTGCACCAGCTTCTCGGACAGCCGCACCACCGGCTCGTGGGAGAACCCGGCGAGGATGACGTGCTCCAGCTCGGCGGCCTGGCGCTGCACCGCCCCGCTGATGTGCGGGTGGCAGTGGCCGAAGAGGTTGACCCACCAGGAGCTGATGGCGTCGATGTAGCGGTTGCCGTCGAAGTCCTCCAGCCAGACCCCCTCGCCCCTCTTGACCGGGATGAGGGGGAGCCATTCGTGGTCCTTCATCTGCGTGCAGGGGTGCCAGAGGACATCCAGGTCGCGTTTGACGATATCGCTGTTGTTCATGGGTATCGGTCAGGTTCGGTGTGGGTGTGAGCGTCCAGTCAGCCGCTCAAGGCCTTCACGAAGACCCGCGAGGCGCGGTCCTGATCGTAGGCCCGGCGGCGGGCGTCCGGCAGGTCGGCCGGGGTGGCGGGTTCAAACCCGCGCTCCTGAAACCAGTGGGCCGTGCGGGTCGTCAGCACGTAGAGCCGGTCCAGCCCCTCGGTGCGGGCGTCGGCCTCCACCTGGGCCAGCAGCGCGTCCCCCCGGCCGCCGCCGCGGTAATCCGGGTGGACGGCGAAGCCCGCCAGCTCGCCCGTGGTGGAGCCGGGAATGGGGTAGAGCGCCGAGCAGGCGATGATGCTGCCGTCCCGCTCGATCACGATGAAGTGCTCGATGTCCGTTTCCAGCAACTCCCGGGGCCGGCTGACCAGGGTGCCGTCCCGCTCCAGCGGCTCCAGCAGCGCAACAATACCCGGCACGTCCTCCGGGGTTGCCCGGCGCTGGGTCTCGAACCGCTCCGGGGTCACCAGGGTGCCTACACCGTCCCGGGTGAACAGCTCCAGCAGCAGGGCGCCGTCCCGGTGCCGGTCGAGCAGGTGGACGCGGTGCACGCCGGAGCCGCAGGCCCGCAGCGCGCGGGTCAGCAGACGGCGGGTCTCGTCGGTCAGGCAGGAGGGCGGGGCGTTCAACAGGGCGCGCACCTGGCTGAGGGTCATCTCCCCCACCGGCTCGCCCTGCTCGTCGCAGACCGATTCACCCTCCTGCAGGAAGATCAGCTTGTCCGCCCGGAGTGCCCGCGCTGCCTCCAGCGCCACCTCGTCGCCGGCCAAGTTGAAGACCTCGCCGGTGCGCGAGCAGCCCAGGGGGGAGAGCAGCACGATGTCGCCATCGTCCAGCCGGGCGCGGATGGCTGGCGCATCCACCCGGCGCACCTCGCCGGTGTGCTGGTAATCCACGCCGTCGCGCACGCCCAGGGGGCGGGCGGTGACCAGGTTGCCCGAGGCCAGGCGCAGCCGCGCCCCGGCCATGGGGGAGTTGGACAGCCCCATGGTAAACAGGGCCTCGATCTCCAGGCGCACGGCGCCCACGGCCTCTTTTACGCAGGCCAGGGCGGCATCGTCGGTGATGCGCAGGCCGTTGACGTAGCGCAGCTCCGCGCCCCGTTCGCGCAGGCGTGCCTCCACCTGTGGGCGGGCACCGGGCACCAGCACCAGGCGGACCCCGAGGCTGGAGAGCAGGGCCAGGTCGTGGATGATGTCCGGGAAGTCGCCGTCCTGAAGCGCGGCCCCGGAGAAGGCCACCACGAAGGTGCGCCCCCGGTGGGCGTTGATGTAGGGGGCGCTGTTGCGGAACCACCGGACGTAGAGCTCCGGGTCGAGGTCACTGGTTTTCATGGGGCCGATCCGTCGGTTGCGTTCAGGCGGGCTCGATGCAGAACTGCCGGATCAGTCGTCGCAGATGGGCCACGGTCGGCTCCAGGCGGTCCAGGGCCAGGTACTCGTCGGGTTGGTGGGCCTGGGCGATGTCCCCGGGACCCATGACCACCACGTCCAGGCCCATGTCCCGGAGGAAGGGCGCCTCGGTGCCGAAGGACACGGCCTCGGCCGGGAAGCCGGTGAGCGACTCGCTGGCTCGGACGATCTGTGCCGCCTCCGGCGTGGCCATCGGCTGTAGGCCGGGGAACAGCGAACGCAGGTGCAGGTACTGGGCCTCCTCGCCCAGCGCGGCCTCCAGCCGCTGGCGCAGCAGGTAGCGCAGTTCCTCCAGGCCCATCCCGGGCAGCGGGCGAATATCGATATGCAGCTCCGCCTGGCCGCAGATACGGTTCGGGTTGTCGCCGGCGTGCAGGTGGCCCAGGTTCATGGTCGGCACCGGCACATCGAACTGGGCGTCCTGGTACTGGGCCTGCAGCTCACCCCGCCAGGTCAGCAGCTCGTTGAGTACCCGGGTCATCAGCTCCAGGGCGTTACGGCCCAGCGCCGGGTTGCTGGAATGACCGGAGTGGCCCTCGATGCGAATGGCCTCCATCATCATGCCCTTGTGGGCGCGCACCGGGCGGCCGTTGGTGGGCTCGCCGATGATGGCGTGACGGCCCAACGGGCGCTGGCTGTCCACCAGCGCCCGCGCGCCGGTCATGCCCGACTCCTCGTCGGCGGTGGCCAGCAGCACCAGGGGCTGTTTCAGGTCCTGCGGACGGAGGCCGCGGGCGGCCTCCAGTGCCAGGCCCAGGAAGGACTTCATGTCGGTGGTGCCCAGGCCGTAAAGCCGCCCGTTGCGCTCGGTGAGCACAAAGGGGTCGGAGGTCCACAGCTCTCCGTCATAGGGCACGGTATCGGTGTGGCCGGAGAGCACCAGCCCTCCGGGGCCGCGGCCCAGCGTGGCGATGAGATTGGCCTTGTCCGGATGCCCCGGCACCGGCTGGATCTCGCAATCGAAGCCCGCGGCCTCCGCCCAGCCGGCCAGCAGATCGATGACGGCACGGTTGCCCTGGTCGAGGTCCGGGTCAACGCTGCTCACCGAGGGGGTGGCGATGAGCCCCCTCAGCATGTCCATCAAGGCTGGCGCTTCGCTCATGGCCGCTCCGTTGCTGCTGGCTGGGTGAATGCGGATGCCTACAGCGTATCACCCCAGCCCCGGCGGCGCTTCCAGCGGATCCGCGGCAGAATCAAGCCGAGGATCAGTCCCCCAAGGAGCACACCGGCACCGGCAAGGAACCAGTCCCGCTGAGTCTGGCGGGTCAGTGCAGCCTTGTCCGCCTCCAGGTCGCGGATCTCCTCCTGCAGGTCCGCTATGGTGCCCTGCAGCCGCTGGTGCTCGTCAGCCAGTTCCAGCCCCTCGCTGGCGTCCTCCAGCCGGGCCTCGAGCCGGTCGCGCTCCGCCTCGAGTTCCTCAACGCGGCTGGCGAGGGCCTCGGCCTCCTCGCGGGCCTCATCCATTCGCGCCGCCATCTCGTCGCGCTCCTCCTCGGCGGCCTCGACCCGTTGGTTGGCCTCCTCCAGCTGCTCCCGGGCGCTCGGGTTGTTCATCAGGTTTTCGGTCTGGATCCAGCCGTCGCGGCCCTGGGGGTCGCGGACCTGGGTCCAGTCACCGCTGGTGTCCAGGACCTCGAGCTGGGTGCCGGAACTGACAAAGCGCAGGATGCGGTGTTGGTTGCTGGGGCCGCTGCGTTTGGCCACCTCCAGCTCGTCACTGACGTAAACCTGGGCGTGGGTGGCGGTCAGCGGCAGCGCGCTGAGCATGAGGATCAAGAGCAAGCAAATCCGGCGCACCGGGGCAACCTCCAGCAATGGTTTTGCGGGTGAGTCGGGCCATCCGAGACCCGGAATCGGCCGGTGCCGCCAGCGACGGACCGGAGCGGAGAGTTTAGCGGAAGGGCCGTCCGGTAAAAACCGTGGTGCAGCGGGGCACTTGCGTGCGGCTGCCCGAGACGGCGGTGGCCTCGTGCCGGTGGCGGTGAGACAATGCCCGGCCCGCCCGGTTTGCCGATCCATTCGAGAGGAGGTGCCATGACTGAGACCCTGCCCGCATTACGCCTGAAAAAGGGCGAGGACAAGCGCCTGCGTGCCGGTCACCTGTGGGTGTTCAGCAACGAGGTGGACACCGACGCGACACCTCTTAAGGCCTTCGCGCCGGGGGATGGCGCGGTGCTTGAGGACAGCCGCGGCCGGGTCCTGGGTACGGTGTACGTCAACCCCGGCTCGTTGATCTGCGCCCGGCTGGTGAGCCGCGACAGCCGCTACCGGCTGGATGAGTCGCTGCTGGTCCACCGGTTGAAGATGGCGCTGGCGCTGCGCGAGCGCTTGTTCGAGCAGCCCTATTACCGCTTGGTGCATGGCGAGGCGGACGGGCTGCCCGGGCTGGTGGTGGACCGCTTCGGCGATGCCTGCGTGGTGCAGGTGAACACCGCGGGTATGGAGCGGGTGCGCGATAGCATTGTCACGGCGTTGGCGCGGGTGCTGGGCGAGGGCCCGGTGTTGCTGCGCTGTGACAGCGCGGTCCGGCAACTGGAGGGCCTGGAGCGGTACCAGGTCTGGGGGAGCGGGCCGGAGCGGCAGACCCTGGAGGTGGTCGAGAACGGCGTGCAGTTCCGGGTACCGGCGACCAGCGGGCAGAAGACCGGCTGGTACTTCGATCACCGCATGAACCGGCAGGCGCTGCGCCCCTGGGTGTCCGGGCAGCGGGTGCTGGACGTGTTCAGTTACATGGGCGCCTGGGGAGTGCAGGCCGCGGTGGCCGGTGCCCGCGAGGTTTACTGCGTCGACAGTTCCGAGCAGGCGCTGGACGGGGTGGCGGAGAATGCGGCCCTGAACGGGGTGGCCGACCAGGTGGTGGGCGTTCAGGGTGATGCGTTCGATGCCCTGGCCGAACTGCGACAGGCGAACGAGCGCTTCGACGTGGTGGTGGTGGATCCGCCGGCGTTCATCAAGCGGAAGAAGGATTTCCGCCAGGGGTACAAGGCCTATCAGCGCCTGAACCGGATGGCGATGCAGTTGCTCGGCCGGGATGGCCTGCTGGTCACCGCGTCCTGCTCGGCCCACCTGCCCGAACAGCAGCTACTGGATGCGGCCCAGTCGGGTGCGCGGCACCTGGAGCGCAGCCTGCGCGTGGTGGCACTGGGCCACCAGGGACCCGACCACCCGGTACACCCGGCGATCCCGGAAACACGCTACCTCAAGGCGGCCTTCTGCCGGGTGTTGCCGGCGGGGAGTATGCCCTGACCGGGCCGGCGGCCGGGCGTGCAGCCCCGGGGCAGGCCCTCTTGCCCGCGGGGCCATTGCTGCCGCCCCGTTAGCGCTTCATCGAGTCGAAGAACTCGCCGTTGGTCTTGGTGTCCTTCAGCTTGTCCAGCAGGAACTCGATGGCGGCCAGATCATCCATCGGGTGGAGGAGCTTGCGCAGGATCCAGACCTTCTGCAGCTCGTCCGGCTTCATCAGCAGCTCCTCGCGGCGGGTGCCGGAGCGGTTGATGTTCACCGCCGGGTAGATCCGCTTCTCGGAGATGCGCCGGTCCAGGTGCAGCTCCATGTTGCCGGTGCCCTTGAACTCCTCGTAGATCACCTCGTCCATGCGCGAGCCGGTGTCCACCAGGGCCGTCGCCACGATGGACAGGCTGCCGCCTTCCTCTACGTTGCGCGCCGCGCCGAAGAAGCGCTTGGGCCGGTGCAGGGCGTTGGCATCCACACCCCCGGTGAGCACCTTGCCCGAGGAGGGCACCACGGTGTTGTAGGCACGGGCCAGGCGGGTGATGGAGTCCAGCAGGATCACCACGTCCTTCTTGTGCTCCACCAGGCGCTTGGCCTTCTCGATGACCATCTCGGCCACCTGCACGTGGCGGCTGGCCGGTTCGTCAAAGGTGGAGGAGACCACCTCGCCCCGCACCGAGCGCTGCATCTCGGTGACCTCCTCGGGCCGCTCGTCGATCAGCAGCACGATCACGTAGGTCTCGGGGTGGTTGGCGGTGATGCTCTGGGCGATGTGCTGCAGCAGCATCGTCTTGCCCGCCTTGGGCGGGGAGACCAGCAGGCCGCGCTGACCCTTGCCGATGGGGGCGACCAGGTCGATGATCCGGGCGGTGAGGTCCTCGGTGGAACCGTTGCCGCGCTCCATGCGCATGCGTTCGGTGGCATGCAGCGGCGTCAGGTTCTCGAACAGCACCTTGTGCTTGGCGTTCTCCGGCGGCTCGAAGTTGATCTCGTTGACCTTGAGCAGCGCGAAGTACCGTTCACCATCCTTGGGCGGGCGGATCTTGCCCGCGATGGTGTCACCGGTGCGCAGGGCGAAGCGCCGGATCTGGCTTGGCGAGACGTAGATGTCGTCCGGCCCGGCCATGTAGGAACTGTCCGCAGACCTCAAAAAGCCAAAGCCATCCTGCAGGATTTCCAGCACGCCATCGCCGTAGATGGGTTCGCCACCCTTGGCCTGCGACTTGAGAATGGAAAAGATGACGTCCTGCTTGCGGGAGCGGGCCGTCCCTTCCACGCCCAGTTCCTGGGCCAGTTTCATCAGTTCAGCGGCGGGTTTCTGTTTTAGTTCCGTCAGGTTCATGGTGTCTGCTTAAGAATCATGGCGGGGTCGGGCAGAGAGCGCCGAGCGGCGGCCCTGCATACGGAATTGGATTCAGGTGCTGTGTCGGGCTGGGCAAATGCGGGGCGCCCCGGTGGCGCCCCGGCAGTCTGTTCGGGAGCTTACAGGTTGCTGTCGATGAAGGCCGTCAGCTGCGACTTGGACAGCGCGCCCACCTTCGTGGCCTCCACGCCGCCGTTCTTGAACAGCATCAACGTGGGGATGCCACGGATGCCGTACTTGGGCGGCGTCTCCGGGTTCTCATCGATGTTCAGCTTGACCACCTTGAGCTTGCCACTGTACTCGGAGGCCACCTCGTCCAGGATCGGAGCGATCATCTTGCACGGACCGCACCAGTCGGCCCAGTAGTCCACGATGACCGGCACATCGGATTTGATCACTTCATCTTCGAAATTCTGATCGGTGGCGTGCACGATCTGTCCGCTCACGATATAGCCTCCCGATTGGCTTTTCGGCGTTTGACAATGCAAATGGGGAACTTGGGATGATACTCGCTAATTGGCTGAGCAGGTACCCGGGGTGACGCTGGCTGCAAGGATAAGCCCGCTTATTTTGGGCTAACGATAGCGGGCGGGGGGTGGCGTGTCAAATAGCGTAATGTCGCGCTTATCCAGTCACCTGCGCGGTGGGCAGCACGTCGCTGAAGCACTCGAGCAGGGTGACATCCGGGGCGGCTACCGGATTCGCGCTGCTGTCCGGGCGCCGGATGCCCAAGACCGTCCCGACCCCGTAGGACTGGGCGCTGGCCAGCGCGGCCAGGTTGTCATCGATCAGAACGCTGCGTTCCGGACGGAACGGGGCGTGTTGTTGCAGCCGGTGCCAGAAGTCCTGCTCCTCTTTCGGGCGCTGCAGGTCGTGGGCGCTGATGATCGCGTCCAAGTGAGCGTCGAGCCCGGTCTGCGCCACCTTGAGCCGGAGCACGTCCGGGTGGGCGTTGGTGACCAGCACCCGCCGTTTGTCGGCCCGGCCCAGCGCCTCAAGAAAGGCGCGGGCGTGCGGGCGCCAGCCGATCAGGTGGGCGATCTCCCGCTTCAGGGCGAGCATGTCCACCTCCAGCTCCCGGCTCCAGTAGTCCAGGCAGTACCACTCGATGCGCCCCTGCAGCCGCGCCATGCGCGGGAATACCGCCTGCTCCGCCTCGCCCGCAGGCAGGTTTTTGAGCTCCGCCAGGCGGCGGGGCAGGTGCTGTTTCCAGAACAGGTTGTCGAAACGCAGGTCGAGCAGGGTGCCGTCCATGTCCAGCAGGACGGTGTCGGTGCGTTGCCAATCGATGGGGGCGCAGGTGCTCATGGGGGGATTCTAGCAGCTGACCCCGGGGCTGGGGTATCGCGGGCGGCCGTGTACAATCGGGATTCCCTTTTGCTGTCAGAGCAGTGCGGCAGATGAGCAAGTACCCGGAGATTCTGCACCGCCGGATGGTGGCCCGCTCACGGCTGTTTCGTGTCGAGGCGGTGGGCTTGCGCTTCGAGAACGGCGCCGAAGTGGAGTACGAGCGCCTGGCCGGTACCTCGCACGGTGCGGTGATTATCGTCGCGGTGGACGGCAGCGGTTGCGCCCAACTGATCCGGGAGTACGCGGCCGGCACCGGTCGCTACGAGCTCGGCCTGCCCAAGGGGCGGGTGGAAAAGGACGAGCCGCTGCTCGATGCTGCCAACCGCGAGTTGCAGGAGGAGGTGGGGCTGGCGGGGCGTGAACTGGAATGGCTGCGCTCGCTGAGCCTGGCCCCGGGTTACCTGGCCCACCGCACCGAGGTGATCGTGGCGCGCGATCTCTACGAATCCCGGCTGCCCGGGGATGAGCCCGAGCCCATCGAGGTGGTGCCCTGGCCGCTGGATGACCTGGCCGGGCTTTTGGACGAGCCCGATTTCAGCGAGGCGCGGAGTCTGGCGGCGCTCTACCTCGCCCGGGACCACCTGCGCGACAAGGGGGTGTTATGACCCAGCAAAACCAGGGGGTGCCCCCTCGCGACCTGCTGGACCCGGTGCACCGCTTGGTCGCCCAGGCGGCGGCCCGCATCATCGCCGTCTACCGGGGTCGCATCCACGTGGACAGCAAGGCGGATGACACTCCGCTCACCCAGGCGGACCGCGCCGCGCACCAGGTACTGGTCGAGGGGCTGCCGCAGTTGCTGGACGTTCCGGTGCTCTCCGAGGAGGGGCGCCAGCCCCGCTGGGTGGAGCGGCGGGGCTGGTCCTGCTACTGGCTGGTGGACCCGCTGGACGGCACCCGTGAGTTCGTCAAGCGTAATGACGAGTTTTCCGTCAACGTGGCGCTGATCCAGGATGGCGACCCGGTGCTCGGCGTGGTGCAGGCGCCGGTGACCGGGGTGGCCTGGCTCGGTATCAAGGGGGAGGGCGCGTGGCGCCGGGAGGACCGGCGGGATACGCCGCTACGCACCCGGCGGCCACCCGGTGATCCGATGACGGTGGCGGTCAGCCGCTCGCACCGCGACGCGCCGGTTGCAGCGTTGCTCGAGCAACTGCCCGAGGCGGATACGCGACCGCTGGGCAGCGCGCTGAAGTTCTGTGCGGTGGCCGAGGGCGAGGCGGATCTTTACCCCCGCTTCGGCCCGACCTCGGAGTGGGACACCGCCGCCGCGCAATGCGTGTTGGAGGCGGCCGGCGGCGCGGTGCTGGACGTGGCCACCCTCCGGCCGCTGCGCTACAACCGCCGTGACACCCTGCTCAACGGCGATTTCATCGCCGTCGGCGACCCCGACTGGCGCTGGGCGGAGCTGCTCCGCAAATGCCCCCGCGACTGAGTGCCCGGCCGGGTCAGACCGCCACCGGCGCCTTGATGTGTGGGTGGTGCTGGTAGCCCTCCAGGGCGATGTCCTCGTAGCGGAAGGCAAAGAGATCGCGCACCTCCGGGTTGAGCTGCAGCCGGGGCAAGGGCAGGGGGCTGCGCTGCAGCTGAAGGTCCGCCTGTTCCAGGTGGTTCTGGTAGAGGTGGCAGTCGCCGCCGGTCCAGATGAACTCCCCCGGCTCCAGCTCGCAGACCTGCGCGACCATGTGGGTCAACAGGGCGTAGGAGGCGATGTTGAACGGCAGCCCTAAAAAGATATCCGCGCTGCGCTGGTAGAGCTGGCACGACAGCCGCCCCTCGGCAACATAGAACTGAAACAGCGTGTGGCAGGGCGGCAGGCCCATCTTGGGGAGTTCGCCCACGTTCCAGGCCGAGACGATGTGCCGCCGGGAGTCCGGGTGCTCCCGCAGGTCGCGCAGCACCTGGGCCAGCTGGTCCACGTGGCGGCCGTCGGCGGTGGGCCAGGAGCGCCACTGCACCCCATAGATGGGTCCGAGGTCGCCATTCTCGTCGGCCCACTCATCCCAGATTCTGACCCCGTTCTCCTTCAGGTAGGCGATGTTGCTGTCGCCGCTGAGGAACCAGAGCAGTTCGTGGATGATCGAGCGCAGGTGCAGCTTCTTGGTGGTCACCACCGGAAAGCCGCGTTGGAGGTCGAAACGCATCTGGTGGCCGAACACCGAGAGGGTGCCGGTGCCGGTGCGGTCGGTCTTGGGGGTGCCGTGGTCACGCACGTGCCCCATGAGGTCCAGATAGGCCTGCATAAGTTCCTTAGGGTTTGCTGTGGGCGTTTGGGTGGAAGCGGTGCGAGGCGGGTGGGCTACGAGTCCGACGGGGCCTCTTCGTCGTCCGACTGGATGGACCGGTCGGATGGCAATTGCAGGAAGTCCTCGTCGATCTCATCCACCGGCAGGCGGACCTTCTGCTGCTGCCAGACGTGCTCCTCCTGGGTGCTGCGCAGGCGGGGCATCTGCTCGCTGAAGCCGCCCGGATCGGAGGGGCGGCGGTAGTCACTGCCCTCGCCGCGGGGACGCAGGTATTGCTGGTAGACGCTCTGGATGCCCTTGGCCGAGAGCTCCTGGTACTGGCCCCGGCTGGCACGACCGGTGCCGATGGAGCCGGCCGGCTGCGGGGCGCCCCGCAGCGGCTCCCGCCGCTGGCGGCGGCCGACGGCGTGGATGCGGCTCAGCGTCTCTTCCAGTTGCCGCCGCAGCGTGCGCTCGCGGCTGAGCGCCTTGCGCAGCCGCTCGTTCTCGGTGCGCATGCGGTGGAGCTCCTGCTCGGTCTGCTCCCACGCCGCGCTGCCGCCCTGGCCGGGCGCGCCTTCGGTGCCGCCCTCCAGGGTCTCCTCCTGCGCCAGCAGCTTGCGGGTCAGCTCCTCGTGCTGATCGCGCAGCCGTGTCAGGTCCGCCTTGGTGCGCTTCAGCTCGGCCCGGACATGGGCGAGGCTCTCCTCGGCGCGGCGACGCTTGGCCACCTCGCCGGCCTGGGAGCGCAGATGCCGGTTCTCGATCCGCTGCCGGTTCGCCTCCAGCTCCGCCCGGTAATAGGCGGCATCCTCCGCCAGCCGGGTGCGGGCCTCCTGCAGCTCGCGCTTGAGCCGGCGGATCTCCTGCTGGGCGCTGGTACTGGTGTCTTGTGGGTCGCCCATATCTGCGCTCTGCATCTCAGTCTCACCGACAAGCATGGTTCGGACCGGGGCTGCTCCGACCCGGACGTGCGGAAATTTGAGTAACACCGCGCATCGCTACTCCCCTCTTATACTAGCCTGCCAGCTCAGACGGCTCCAGTCGCTGTTGCCCGGGTGTGACGTGCGGGCGATGCAAGCGGTGATTGGTTGCGCTATCATGGCGGGTCCGCTCAGGGCAAGGCTTGCCGTTGTCCGTGCGGATCTTGCCTTTGTTAACCACGTTTAAGTCTCGCTCAGCGCAGGAGCCTCAATGTTCTCCCGTGATATGACCATCGCCAGCTTTGACCCGGAACTCGCCGAGGCCATGGAGGCCGAGCGCCGTCGGCAAGAGGATCACATCGAACTGATCGCCTCCGAGAACTACGCCAGCCCACGCATTCTCGAGGCCCAGGGCAGTGTGCTGACCAACAAGTACGCCGAGGGCTACCCGGGCAAGCGCTACTACGGCGGCTGCGAGCACGTGGACGAGGCCGAGCGCCTGGCCATCGAGCGGGCCAAGCAGCTGTTTGGCGCCGATTACGCCAACGTGCAGCCCCACTCCGGCTCCCAGGCCAACGCCGCTGTCTACCTGGCGCTGCTGAAGCCGGGCGACACCATCCTGGGCATGAGCCTGGACCATGGCGGTCACCTGACCCACGGCGCCAAGGTGAACTTCTCCGGCCGGCTGTTCAACGCTGTCCAGTATGGGGTTTGCCCCGATACCGGCGAGATCGACTACGAGCAGTTGGAGCGCCTGGCCCAGGAGCACAAGCCGCAGATGATCATCGGCGGCTTCTCTGCCTACTCCCGCGTGGTGGACTGGCAGCGCATGCGCGATATCGCCGACGCGGTGGGCGCCTACCTGCTGGTGGACATGGCCCACATCGCCGGCCTGGTGGCCGCGGGCGTCTACCCCAGCCCGGTACAGATCGCCGACGTCACCACCACGACCACCCACAAGACCCTGCGCGGTCCGCGTGGCGGCCTCATCCTGGCCCGCGCCAACGCCGAGGTGGAGAAAAAGCTCAACTCCCTGGTCTTCCCCGGTACCCAGGGTGGCCCGCTGATGCACGCCATCGCCGGCAAGGCCGTGGCCTTCAAGGAGGCCATGGAGCCGGAGTTCAAGACCTACCAGCAGCAGGTCATCGACAACGCCCGGGCGCTGGCCAAGGGGCTGGTGGAGCGCGGCTACAAGGTGGTCTCCGGGGGCACCGACAACCACCTGTTCCTGATGGACCTGGTGGACAAGGGGCTGACCGGCAAGGCGGCGGACGCGGCGCTGGGCAAGGCGCACATCACCGTCAACAAGAACACCGTGCCGAATGATCCGCAGTCGCCCTTCGTGACCTCCGGGCTGCGCATCGGCACCCCGGCCATCACCACGCGCGGCTTCAAGGAAGCGGAGTGCGAGGCCTTGGCCGGCTGGATCGCCGACGTGCTGGACGACATCGAGAACGAGGACGTGATCGCGCGGGTGCGTGAGCAGGTCAGCGAGGTCTGCCGCCGCCTGCCGGTCTACCCGCAAGACTGAGGTTGAAGCGCCATGCGTTGCCCTTACTGCCAGTTCGAAGACACCCGGGTGATCGACTCCCGCCTGGCCAGTGAGGGCGAGCAGGTGCGGCGGCGGCGCGAGTGCGGTAGCTGTGGTGAGCGCTTCACCACCTACGAGACCGCCGAGCTGGCGCTGCCACGGATCGTCAAACAGGACGGCACCCGCGAGCCCTGGGACGAGGGCAAGCTCCGCCAGGGCATGCTGCGGGCGCTGGAGAAACGGCCCGTGCCCACCGAGGCGGTGGAGGCGGCACTGTTCCGCATCCGGCAGAAGCTGCGGGCCACCGGCGAGCGCGAGGTGCCGGCGGCCTGGCTGGGCGACTGGGTCATGGAGGAGCTGCGGGAGCTGGACCAGGTGGCCTACGTGCGTTTCGCCTCCGTCTATCGCAGCTTCGAGGACGTCTCTGCCTTTCGCGAGGTCATTGAGGGGCTGGAGAAGCGCTAGTGCGCCACCGGTATGACTGAATTCTCCCCCGCCGACCGCCTGTTCATGGGCCGTGCCCTGCGCCTTGCCCGGCGGCCGGCACAACCGCCCCATCCCAACCCCCGGGTCGGCTGCGTGCTGGTCCGGGACGGGCGCATTGTCGGGGAAGGCTGGCACGAGCGCGCCGGCGAGCCCCACGCCGAGGCCATGGCGCTGCAGCGTGCCGGCGAGCAGGCCAGCGGCGCCACCGCCTACGTCACCCTGGAGCCCTGCAGCCACCACGGACGCACCCCGCCCTGCAGTGACGCGCTGCTGGCGGCGGGGGTGGTTCGGGTGGTCGCCGGCATGACCGACTCGAACCCCGAGGTGGCGGGGCGCGGCCTGCGCCGGCTGCGCAGTGCGGGTCTGGAGGTGGGGCAGGGGCTGATGGCCGCCGAGGCGGCCGCCCTCAACCCCGGCTTTATCCACCGCATGCGGCACGGCCGCCCCTTTGTGCGGCTCAAGTCCGCGGCCAGCCTTGATGGGCGCACCGCCATGGCCTCCGGCGAGAGCCGCTGGATCACCTCGTCGCAGGCGCGGGCCGACGTGCACCGCTGGCGGGCGCGCAGTGATGCGATCCTGACCGGCATAGGCACCGTGCGCGCCGACAACCCGCGGCTGGACGTGCGCGATGCCGGACTGACCGAACCGCGTCAGCCCCGCCGCGTGGTGCTGGACCGCCGGTTGCAGACGCCGACCGACGCCGCCCTGCTGAAGGGCCACGGCGCCACCCTGTTCCACGGCCCCGAGGTGGAGGCGGCCCGGGTACGGGCGTTGACCCGGGCCGGCGCGCGCTGCGTGGAGCTGCCCGAGACCCCGGACGGTCTGGACCTTTCAGCGGCCCTGGACTGGCTGGGGCGGCAGGAGGTCAACGAGGTGCTGGTGGAGGCGGGCCCGGTACTCGGTGGCGGCCTGTTTCGCGCCGGCCTGGTGGATGAATGGCTGCTCTACCAGGCGCCGCACCTTATGGGTGACAGCGCCCGTCCGTTGCTGCACTGGCCCGGGCTGGACGAGATGAGCCAGCGCCGGCCGCTGCAGGTCATGGACTGCCGGATGGTGGGTCCCGACCTGCGCCTGACCCTGCGGCCGGCAGCGGCTAGCTGATAAACTGAAGCGTTGGCCCTGCGGCCACCCTTCGGCCACTTAGGGGCCACCTAGGGGCCGCTCTGGGGCCAACGCCGAATTCTGGAGGTAGGCAAGTGTTCACTGGAATCGTCCAAGCGGTGGGCCGCATTCAGCGCCGGGACCCCCGCGGCGAGGATATGCGGCTGTGGATCGCCACCGACGGGCTGGACCTCGGCGGCGCGGCCCTGGGCGACAGCATCGCCGTCAACGGGGTCTGCCTCACCGCGGTGGAACTGCAGGACGGCGCTTTTGCCGCGGACGTATCGGTGGAGACCCTGCGCCTGACCAGCCTCGGCGACCTGGGCGAGGGCGACGCGGTCAACCTGGAACTGGCGCTCACCCTGCAGACCCCCCTGGGCGGTCACCTGGTCAGCGGCCACGTGGACGGGCTGGGCGAAGTGGTCTCCCGCGTGCCCGCCGGGCGCAGCGAGGTCTGGCGCTTCCGCGCCCCCGAGGGGCTGGCGCGTTACATCGCCGCCAAGGGTTCCATCACCGTCGATGGGGTCAGCCTGACTGTCAACGCGGTGGACGGCCGCGACTTCGAGGTCAACCTGGTGCCCCACACCCTGGAGGTGACCCGCCTGGGGCAGTTGCGCCCGGGCAGCAGGGTCAACCTGGAGGTGGACATCATCGCCCGCTACCTGGAGCGCCTGCTGACGGCCGGCGGCACCGGGGGCGAGGGCTTGACCCGCGATTTTCTGGAGGCGCACGGCTTCGGCCGGGTGCCGGGGAGCAAGTGAATGGCCTTCAACAGCATTGATGAGATCATCGAGGACCTGCGCGAGGGCCGCATGGCGGTCATCCTCGATGACGAGGACCGCGAGAACGAGGGCGACCTGGTCATGCCCGCGAGCATGGTCCGGCCCGACGACATCAACTTCATGGCCCGCTACGGCCGTGGGCTGATCTGCCTGACCCTCACCCGTGAGCGCTGTGAGCAGCTGCGCCTGCCGTTGATGGTGCGCGAGACCGAGCAGGCCCAGTCCACCAACTTCACCGTCTCCATCGAGGCCGCCACCGGCGTGACCACCGGCATCAGCGCGGCCGACCGCGCGCGCACCGTGCAGGCCGCTGTCGCGCCGCAGGCCAAGCCGGAGGACCTGGTGCAGCCGGGGCACATCTTCCCGCTCATGGCCCAGCCTGGCGGCGTGCTGACCCGCGCCGGGCACACCGAGGCCGGCTGCGACCTGGCCCGCTTGGCCGGCTTCGAGCCCTCGTCGGTGATCGTCGAGATCCTCAAAGAGGACGGCACCATGGCGCGGCGCGACGACCTGATGGCCTTCGCCCGCGAGCACAACCTGAAGATCGGCACGGTGGCGGACCTGATCGCCTACCGCATTCGCAACGAGCGCTCGGTGGAGCGGGTGGGCGAGTGCGACCTGCCCACCGAACACGGCGTCTTCCACCTGTACGCCTACCAGGACAACGTGGACAATGCGCTGCACTTCGCCCTGGTGAAGGGGCGGCCGCAGCCGGAGACGCCCACGCTGGTGCGGGTGCACATCCAGAACACCCTGTCCGACGTGTTTGCCAGCGACGGGCCCCACTGCGGCTGGCCGCTGCGCGCGGCCATGCGCCAGGTGGCCGAGGCGGGCGAGGGCGTCGTGGTGGTGCTGCGCCGTCGCGACGACACCGATGACATCCTCAAGCGCATGCGCGCCTACCAGGTGAAATCCGCCCAGGCCGATGAGGGCGAGGAGAACCGCTCCAGCGGCGACCTGCGCACCTACGGCTTAGGCGCACAGATCCTCACTGACGTGGGCGTGCGCCGGATGCGCGTGCTGTCCGCGCCCAAGCGCATGCATGCCATTTCCGGCTTCGGCATGGAAGTGGTGGAATACGTAGAGCCTGCATAAACGGAACCCCTTATGAATATCATCGAAGGCGACTTTCAGAACCCCGGCGCCACCCGCTTCGCCATCGTGGCCTCGCGGTTCAACGAGTTCGTGGTGGGCCACCTGGTGGAGGGGGCGGCGGACGCCCTGCGCCGCCACGGCGTGCCGGACGACCACATCGACCTGATCCGCGTGCCCGGCTCCTTCGAGTTGCCGCTGGCCGTGCAGCAGGCCGCCGAGTCCAGCCGCTACGGCGCGGTCATCGCCCTGGGGGCGGTGATCCGCGGTGGAACCCCGCACTTCGAGTATGTCGCCTCCGAGTGCACCAAGGGTGTGGCCGCCAGCATGATGGATAACGGCCTGCCCATCGCCTTTGGCGTGCTTACGGTGGATACCATCGAGCAGGCCATCGAGCGTTCAGGCACCAAGGCGGGCAACAAGGGCGCCGAAGCGGCGCTGTCCGCCCTGGAGATGGTCTCGCTGATGAAGAAAATGGCCGAATGAGCACACCGCAGTCGCAAAACGGGCCCGGCCAGGGCCGGCGCGCCCGCGCCCGGGCGCGCGAGCTGGCCCTGTTGGCCCTCTACCAATGGCAGATGACCGGGCAGGACCTGGGCGCCATCGAGGCCCAGCACCTGGACTTCGACCCGGACGAGCCGCAGCCGGAAGCGGGCGAGGACGAGCACTACCCGCACTATCCCCACGAGCAGCTGGACCGGGCGTACTTCCGTGCCCTGCTGCACGGCGTGCCGGCCCGCCTGAACGATCTGGACCAGTCGCTGGAGCCGCTGCTCGATCGGCCGTTGCGCACCCTCGACCCGCTGGAAAAGGCCCTGTTGCGCCTGGGCGCCTGGGAGCTGTCGGAGCGTATCGACACCCCCTGGCGGGTGGTCATCAACGAGTCGGTCAACCTGGCCAAGCGCTTCGGGGCGGAGCAGAGCCACCGCTACATCAACGGCGTGCTGGACAAGCTCGCCCGCGGCCTGCCCCTGCGCAGCACCGAGATCGAGGCGGACCGCAAGAAGCGGGAGCGCTGACCATGCCCCTGTCCCCGGCCGCCGACCGCACCCCCATCCACCGCCGGCAGATCGAATGCAACGGCTACCGGCGAGATGACGGCCTGTGGGACATCGAGGCGCACCTGCTGGACACCCGCGGCTACAGCTTCCCCAACCGCTGGCGCCCGGGCGGGCGCATCGCCGCCGGCGACCCGCTGCACCAGATGGCGTTGCGCCTGACGGTGGACGACCAGCTGGTCATCCGCGACGTGGAGGCGGCGGTGGATGCCAGCCCCTTCCCGGAGTGCGCCGAGGTGCGGGCCCGGTTCCGCGACCTGATCGGCGTGCGTATCGGGCCCGGCTGGCGGCGCTCCATCAACCGCGTGGTCGGCGGCGTGAAGGGCTGCACCCACCTGGTGGAACTGCTGGGCCCCATGGCCACAGTCGCCTACCAGACCCTGGGCACCACGCGTCGCCCCAGCGCCGATGAGGAGGGCGCACCCCGCCCGCCCCAGCTGAACACCTGCCACGGCTGGCGCGAGAGCGGCGAGGCCGTGCAGGTGCTTTACCCCCGCCATTTCCGCCCCACCGATAGCGACGACTGAGACGCCCGGGATGGACGAATTCGGGCTCATCCGCACCTACTTCAGCGCCGACACCGACGCCGAAGGGGTGGTGCTTGGCGTCGGCGACGACGCCGCCCTGCTGCAGCCCACCCCCGGCCACCTGCTGGTCACCTGCGTGGACACCCTGGTCGCCGGCGTGCACTTTCCCGAGGACGCCCCGCCGGAGGCCATCGGCCACAAGGCCCTGGCCGTCAACCTGAGTGACCTGGCCGCCATGGGCGCCCGGCCGCGCTGGTTCCAGTTGGCGCTTACCCTGCCCGAGGTGAACGAGGCCTGGCTGGCCGACTTCTCCCACGGTCTGCGCCGGCTGGCGGCCGAGCACCGGGTAGCCTTGGTGGGCGGTGACACCACTCGCGGGCCGCTGACCCTCACCGTTCAGGCCATGGGCGAAGTCGCGCCCGACAAGGCCCTCCGCCGGACCGGCGCCCGCGCCGGCGACCTGCTGTACGCCACCGGCACCCTGGGTGACGCCGCGCTGGGCCTGGACTTGTGGCAGCGGGGGGTGCGCGGGCATGAACCGGCCGCCCCGGCCGATTTCCTGATCGGCCGCCTCCACCGGCCGACGGCGAGAGTGTCCGCCGGCCTGGCTGCAGCCGGACTGGCGCGTGCGGCCATCGATATCTCCGACGGTCTGCTGGCGGACCTGGGCCACCTGCTGGAGACCGGCGAGGGGCTGGGGGCAGAGCTGCAGGCAGAGTGCCTGCCTCTGTCTGCAGCCTACCGCGTCCACTGCAACGATCCCCTGCCGGGAGCGGCCGCTCTGACCGGAGGCGACGACTACGAATTGCTGTTCGTGGTGGCGCAGGAGCAGGAGGCGGCTTTCCTGAATGCCCTGCAGGACGACCCGGCAGGCTGCACCCGCATCGGCCGGATTACCCCGGACTCGGAGATTACCCTGCGACGGGATGGGCAGACAGAGGTCCTGACGCGACAGGGCTACATGCACTTCAAATAGCCGGCCTGTACGCCTGACGCGCGGGCCCCAAGCGGCATGATTCGAAGCTTCATCTACGACACCCTCATCCTCCGGCTCACGGCCCGCTGGTACGCCGAGGTGCTCGACCGTTTGCCGGAGGACGCGGCCCTGCTGGACGTGGGCATCGGCACCGCCGGGGCGCTGCTGGCCAACGCCGACCGGGTGCAGGAAAAAAAGCTGCGCATCACCGGCATCGACATCGACCCCGACTACGTCGCCCGTGCCCAAGACAGACTCCAAAAATCCGCCGTTTCCGAGCAGGTCGAGGTGCAGCGCCAGTCGGTCTACGACCACGAAAGCGGCCCCTACGACGCGGTCTACTTCTCCGGTAGCTTCATGCTGTTACCGGAGCCCGAGCGCGCGCTGCGCCACTGCGCCTCGCTGCTAAAGCCGGACGGCCGCATCTACTTCACCCAGACCATTCAGCAGCAGCCCAGCCGCTGGATGGAGGCCCTCAAGCCCACGCTGAAGCGGCTCACCACCATCGACTTCGGCCGGGTGACCTACGAGGACGAGTTCAAGGCGCAGATCGGCGCAGCGGGCTTGGCGTTGGAGGAGTTCACCCTGTTGGGCCGCCACGGGAGTCGTGCCTATTGCATCGCCGTGGCACGGCCCGCGCAGGGTTGACCCGACTGCGGCCACTTGGCGCGTGATTCGGTACTGTGCGGAGCAGGACCGCCGGGTGCCGCACGACCTATGGGTTGGTGATACTTTCCCCACTATATCAAGGTGAAGCGCGTGGGCCTTGCCTTGCGGTGGGCCGCTTAGTCCAACAGGCATTTATCCGCCATGTAGGGCAGAGGCCGATAAATGCTTAGATGTTAAATCAATAGTGGTACCGAAGCTGGGCGATAAGCAGAGCATCGTCCGTGACCTTGTAGACCATGCGGTGTTCTTCGTTGATCCGTCGGGACCAATAGCCAGCCAGGGTGTGTTTCAGCGGCTCAGGTTTGCCAATGCCCTCAAACGGCTCGCGTTTGGTTTCCTTGATCAGCTTGTTGATTCGGATGAGAACCTTTTTGTCGGTTTTTTGCCAGTACAGATAGTCTTCCCAGGCGTTCTCGGAGAAGATCAGTCTCATTCAAGAAGTTCCTTTTCTTGACCCCCGCCTTGCTCGAACTCGACAACAGATTCCAACAAACGGCGGGCGTTCTTTGGTGCGCGCAGGAGGTATGCGGTCTCTTGCAACGCCTCATAGTCCTCAAGGGACATCATGACCACGGATTGTGCCTTGCTCCTGGTGATGATCACAGGGGAATGGTCTTCACAGACCTGCTCCATGGTTTTTGCTAGATTGGTTCTGGCGGCTGTGTAGCTAATGGCATCCATAAGGCTGCTCCTGTACAGGATGTTGTGCGTGTACAGAATATCGCACGTCCATCGATTTAACAATCGGCTGCACAGCGACCGGTTTTCCGCCGGTTAGCGTGGTCTGCTAGGCAAACACCCGCCGCAGGTGAACGATCTGTGACCCTGCAAAGCACAAGGAGGCGCCCTCGTGAGTCACGCGTATTACGTTTGCGATGTCTTTACTGACCAGTGCTACACCGGCAATCCGCTGGCGGTGGTACCCGATGCCACCGGGCTCTCGGTCTTGGTGGCCGAAGGGGTGCTCCGTTGAGTGCGAACAGTTCTAACAGCGAAGGCATGGGTCGGCATGAACTCACTGCCCCCGACCCAAGCCGCGTGCTCTTTGCTGGCGATCCCCACGGACGGTTTGATCCGATCCGTACCGCTGTGGAGGCGTATCGCCCGGAGGCCGTGATTCTGCTCGGTGACTACGAGCTGGAGGCACCGCTGGACGAGACACTGGGCCCCGTCGCCGAAAAGACCCAGGTCTGGTGGATTGCGGGCAACCACGACTATGTTCAGACGCACTATTACGACCATCTCTTCGGCTCCCGCCTGGCCGAGCGCAACCTGCACGGTCGGGTAGTGGAGATCGCCGGGCTGCGGGTGGCCGGGCTCGGGGGGCATTTCCAGGGCAAGATCTGGTACCCGCGTCAGGGTCAGGCGGAACCGAACTTCACCTCCCGGGATGCGTTTTTGGCCCAACTGGGCAAGGGTAACCGCTGGCGGGGCGGTCTGCCTCGAAAACGCCGGGGCGCTATCTGGTACGAGGACGTCTCGGCCCTGGGCGAAGAGCAAGCCGATGTACTGGTGAGCCATGAGGCACCCGCCTGCCATCACCTCGGGTTTCAGGCCATTGATGAACTCGCCAAGGCGCTGGGTGCACGGCTGATTGTCCATGGGCACCTGCATGAGCACTACAGCGTGCCGTCGCGCGCAGGTGCCCCTTGTGTCTTCGGAGTCGGTGAGGCCGAAGTGGTAGACCTGAAAGGAAATCGACTCTCGGCCGAGTAGTGATCACGGAATATAGGGGCGATCGGCGGCTTGATGCTCGCCGCGGCCGCCCAACCGGCTCAGTCAGCCTGCCCCGGCTTGATCACCAGAACGCCCAGGCGATACCCACGCCGATAAAGAGCATTCGGATGCGCATCCGCCACTTTGGTCGGATGGCCCACCGGTGCCGCAAGGCGAAGCTCGCGCAAATGCGCCAGACTTTGGAAGTAGAGCGCACGAAGCCGCCTCCGGTGGCGACGGCGCCTGCAGGGCCGGGCTCCCCCTGCTTGGAATGCGAGTCGGGCTTTCTGTTTGTGATTAGCGCATTGCCACCGAGCCCCCGTCGCTAGAGACAGAACGACGACCGGGCTAAGGGCATGCGCATATGATCCGGAGTGGACGCCTGCCGAGCGCAGGCGCAGAGGCGTGCGGCCGAGCGGTTGGATTTGGTTAGGTGATCCTGCACTATCGGGAGAACAGGATCACAGACCGCGCTAGGGAGGCCTACCATGCGCACCCAGGGATCATGGCCTGCTTGCCAAAACGACACCGCCAGGTGTCGCCCGACCCATGGGTCGGTGATACCTTCCCCACCTTATAGAGCCATCCGCGTGTTATAGAGTCACCCGCGTGGACCGTGCCTTCCGGCGGGGCGCCTCAGTCCTACAGACATTTATCCGCCGTGCCGTGCACGGGCGGATAAATGCTTAGATGTTATGCGCATAAGTCGTAACTCCGGAACTCGCAAATAGAAAACGGTTACTAAATGGCAATCAAGAAATCCCAGCTCTACTCCTCCCTCTGGCAGTCCTGTGACGAGCTGCGCGGCGGGATGGACGCTTCGCAGTACAAGGACTATGTCCTGACGCTGCTGTTCATGAAGTACGTCAGCGACAAGAAGGACTCGCTGATCGAGGTGCCCGAGGGCGGCAGCTTTGCCGACATGGTGGCGCTCAAGGGCGACAAGGAGATTGGCGACAAGATCAACAAGATCATCGGCCGACTCGCCGAGGCCAATGACCTCAAGGGCGTCATCGACCAGGCCGATTTCAACGACGAGACCAAACTCGGCTCCGGCAAGGACATGCAGGACCGGCTGTCGAAGCTGGTGGCCATCTTCGACCAGCTCGACCTGGGCGCCAACCGGGCCGACGGCGACGATCTGCTGGGCGACGCCTACGAATACCTGATGCGCCACTTCGCCACGGAGTCCGGCAAGAGCAAGGGCCAGTTCTACACCCCGGGCGAGGTTTCGCGGGTGATCGCCCAGGTGGTGGGCATCGGGCCGGACACCCGGCAGGACGAGACCCTCTACGATCCCACCTGTGGTTCGGGGTCACTGCTGCTGCGCGCCGCCTATGAGGCCCCGCAGGGCCTGAGCATCTACGGCCAGGAGAACGACAACGCCACCTGGGCGCTGGCGAAGATGAACATGATCCTGCACGACTACCCCACCGCCGAGCTGTGGCGGGACAACACCCTCTCCCGCCCCTATTTCAAGAATGCCGACGGCGGACTCAAGGCCTTCGACTACGCCGTCGCCAATCCGCCATTCTCCGCCAAGTCCTGGACCAACGGACTGGACCCGGCCAACGACAGATTTGGCCGCTTCGAATACGGCATTCCGCCAGCCAAGAACGGCGACTACGCCTTCCTGCTGCATCTCATCAAGTCGCTCAAGTCCACCGGCAAGGGCGCCATCATCCTGCCCCACGGCGTGCTGTTCCGTGGCCACAAGGAGGCGGACATCCGCCGTAACCTGGTCCAGCGCGGGCTGATCAAGGGCATCATCGGCCTGCCGGCCAACCTGTTCTACGGCACCGGCATCCCCGCCTGCATCCTGATCATCGACAAGGAGCAGGCCGCCGACCGCGAACACGTCTTCATGATCGACGCCAGCCGCGAGTTCATGAAGGACGGCAACAAGAACCGCCTGCGCTCCCGCGACATCCACAAGATCGTCGACGTGTTCAACTACCAGCGCGAGCTGCCCGGCTACGCCCGCCGCGTGCCGGTGGCCGAGATCGCCAATGAGGCCAACGACTTCAATCTCAACATCCCCCGCTACATCGACGCCGGCGAGGCGGAGGATCGGCACGACCTTTATGCCCACCTGAACGGCGGCATCCCCGAGCGCGACGTGGACGCGCTCGAACCCTACTGGTCCGTGCTGCCCGGCCTGCGCGAGGCGCTGTTCCGCGACAACGGCCGGCCCGGCTATCTGGAACCCCGGGTCGACGCCCGCGAAGTGAAAGCCACCGTGCTGGGTCATGCCGCCTTCACGGCCTTCGCCGAGCGCGTGTCCGGCGTCACCGACGACTGGCAGGCGGCCCATCGCCCGGACCTTTACGCCCTGCAAGCGGGCGACAAGCCGCGCGACGTGATCCACGGCCTGTCCGAGGACCTGCTGCAACGCTTCACCGATGTGCCCCTGCTGGACCGCTATGCCGTCTACCAGCGCCTGATGGACTACTGGGCCGACGTGATGCAGGACGATGTCTACCTCATCGCCTCCGATGGCTGGGTCGAAGCGGCCCGGCCCCGAGGGGTGATCGAGAACAAGGAACGCAAGATCAAGGAAGAACCCGACCTCACCGTCGGCAACGGCAAGAAGGCGAAGAAGTACAAGCTCGACCTGATCCCGCCCGCGCTGGTCATTGCCCGCTATTTCGCCGACGAACAGGCCCGGCTCGACACCCTGCAGGCCGACGCCGAGACCGCCAGCCGCGAGCTGGAGGAATTCATCGAGGAACAGGACGGCGAGGAAGACCTCTTGAGCGAGGTCAAGAACGACAAGGGCAAGGTCACCAAGACCGAAATCCCCAAACGGCTCAAGGCCCTCAAGGGCGAGCCGGAGGCCGACGACGAAATCGCCGCCCTCAAGCAGTGCAAGAAGCTAATGGACAATGAGGCCAGCGCCAAAAAGGCCGTCAAGGAGGCCCAGACCGAGCTCGACCAGGCCGTGCTGGCCCGCTACGCCGAGCTCACCGAGGACGAGATCAAACAACTCGCCGTGGACGACAAATGGCTGACCGACATCCGCGCCGCCATTGAGTCGGAAGTCGAGCGCATCACCAACCAATTGGCCGGCCGCGTCCGCGAACTGGAAGAGCGCTACGCCGAACCCCTGCCGGCCATCGAGCGCGAGGTGGAAGCACTGGCCGCGAAAGTCACCGGCCACCTGGAACAGATGGGGGTGCGGGTCGGTGGCTGAACGTAGCGAGGCAGTGGAAAAGCAGGTCGTGCGGGATGGGTCCGCCGCCTATGCGGTGAAGCCTGATGTCGCGACTGCTGAGGACGTGCCGCACGGGTATAAGCGGACCGAGGTCGGGCTGATTCCGGAGGATTGGGAGGTCGAGCCGCTGGGGGAATACGTCACAATCACCAGCGGAGAAAGCCCTTCGCTGCTTGACTTTTCAAGCGAAGGCTTTCCTTATTTTAAGGTAGAGCAACTAGGAAATAGCGAAAAATACCTTGTAGCGGAATCGACTCCTTATCACTTCTCAGAAGGAAAAACGGTAGCCAGTGGCAGCCTTGTTTTCGCCAAAAGAGGTGCGGCGATTGCCCTAAACAAGATTCGACTTCTTGGCGCTGCGTCATTCATGGATACAAACCTGATGGCTCTGACTCCAAACGAGAATTTGGAGCGCGAGTACCTTTACTACCAGCTTGGATACATCGGGTTATGGCGATTTGCGGACACCACCTCAGTTCCTCAAATCAATAATAAGCACGTAAAACCTCTGCCTTTCCCTCTGCCACGGAACGAAGAACAACGCGCCATCGCCACCGCCCTGTCGGACGCGGACGCGCTGATCGAATCCCTCGACCGCCTGATCGCCAAAAAGCGCGCCATCAAACAGGCCGCCATGCAACAACTCCTCACCGGCCAGACCCGCCTGCCCGGCTTCACCGACGAGTGGGAGACGAAGCGGTTGGGGGAGTTTGTTTCGATCCGGAACCAGAAAGTAATGCCCTCGTCCGTACACCCGGACATCCCGTGCATCGAACTCGAACACATAGGGCAAGGGGATGGCCGACTATTGAGCTCTTCAACGGCAAAGTACTCAACAGCGTCCAAATACCAGTTTCGCGCAGGTGATGTTCTGTTTGGAAGGCTCCGTTCATATCTCCGGAAATATTGGCTCGCCGAGCAGGATGGGATCTGTACAACTGAAATTTGGCCCTTGATGGTTGATTCTAGCCAAGCGGCGAGTGGCTTCCTGCTTGGTATCGTTCAAACTGATCGTTTCAACGAATCGGCAAGCATTTCCTACGGCACGCACATGCCCAGGGCTGATTGGAAGGTACTGAAGAATTTCGAGGTTAGTCTGCCGAGCGTCAACGAACAAACCGCCATCGCCAACGTTCTCTCCGATATGGACACCGAAATCGAAGCGCTGGAACGCCGCCGCAACAAGGCCCGCCAGAGCAAAAAGGGAATGATGCAGCAGTTACTGACCGGGAGGACTAGGTTGGTATGACAGTTTCTGAAATGTTCTCCGGGTTCGTTTCGAACTTGGCGATTACAAACACGGACACAATCAGTTTCCGCTATGGAGAGCTTACGTCAGCGTTAAATAGGCAATTCCGGGACACTGACTCCAAGGCGGCGAACACCCTCCAGGTGGGTTCTTTCGGGAGGAAGACGGGCATCAACGGCATATCTGACCTGGATATGCTCTACATAATGCCGAAGGGAAAATGGGATGATTACAAAGACGGAAAACAGCTCAAGCTGCTCCAAGATACCAAGTCCGCGATTCTGAGCCGCTATCCAGCAACGAATGTGAGGGTGGACCGTTTGGTGGTGACGGTGACCTATACGAACTTCCACATCGAGGTTCAACCCGTTTTTGAGCAGACCGACCGGAGCTACCTTTATCCGGATACGAAAAACGGTGGAAGCTGGAAATTCACCAAGCCCAGGGAGGAGATGGAAGCCGTTTCTGAGATGGATTCCGCCAAAAATGCCAACCTCCGTCGGTTGTGCAAAATGGCCAGGGCCTGGAGAAATCAACACGGTGTGGCAATGGGAGGACTTCTCATTGACACGCTGGCGTACAAGTTTCTTGATCAAACCACCGAATATGACAGTAGAGGCTACGCTTACTACGACTGGCTTAGCCGAGACTTCTTCAAATTTTTGTCCGATCTGCCCGAGCAGAGCGAATACGCAGCGCCTGGAAGCCGGCAGCGGGTAAAAGTAAAGAAGAAGTTTCAGCGCAAGGCGAAAAAGGCGTACAAGCTCTGCTTGAAGGCCATTGAAGCCGAAGGCCAGAGGGGGGTCAATGGAAAATGGAAGAAAGTCTATGGCAGGCCATTTCCGGCGGCCACAGTCGATACCCAGAAAGCGCTTGATGAAGCTGTTCAAGCGTCTTGGGATAATACCGAGGAGTTCATTGAGGATAGGTACGCAGTCGATATTTCCGGCTCTCTGAGAATTGACTGCGAGGTGAAGCAGAATGGATTTCGCGAGTTTTTCCTCAGAACTATGCTCATGCGAAAAATTCCTTTGATGGCAAAGAAATCTCTGCGCTTTTATGTAACCGAAATATCTGTAAGAGAGCCATACGAGATTTACTGGAAGGTTCTAAACAGAGGTTATGAGGCGCGCAGGAGAAATTGCATTCGCGGCCAGATTAAAGAAGATGCTGGGCAGATGCAGAAGGAAGAAAAAACGGATTTTCGCGGGGATCATGTCGTCGAGTGCTACTGCGTTAAGGACGGGGTCGTGGTTGCCAAAGATCGCATTCATGTCCCCATTGTTGCTGAGGCCAACGCCAATGAATAGAGAAGTAGAGCTTCTAGAAGGGCAGATTCGGGAATGCTATGGGCGAGTTGTCTATTCCCATAAGACCCATGAGAAGTGCGCGGACATCCTGCTGCGCAGAAACGGCCGAATAAAAATGGCACAGATTGCCTTGTCAGCAGTGATAACGGGTGGCGTGATATCAACGTTTTTTGGTGCCGGGCACTGGGGGTCAGGGGTGAGCGTCGTCATGTCCACGACGCTTCTGGCGATAAACTCATACACGAAAGACTACGATCTCGGTGAGATCGCTCAGAAGCACCGGCACGCCGGATCTGAGCTTTGGATCATTAGGGAGAGGTATCTGTCGCTGCTGACAGATCTGCGGGTTGGGGACCTCTCCCTTGCAGATATCCGAAGTAGAAGGGACGACCTTATGGAGGATTTGCATTCCGCGTATGAAGGATCACCTAGTACGAACTTCAAGGCGTATAGAGAAGCGCAAAGGGGCCTGAAAGAGCTGGAGGATATGACCTTTTCAGATGATGAAATAGATGCCTTTCTTCCAAATGAACTTAAACGGAAATCGCGATGAACTAGTCGGGGTTATTTCATGGATGCCAGTTGGCCAGAAAAGCTGAAGCTCCCCAGTATTGCTGGCGAAGGACTTCGGATGCAATGCGCCTTCCGCTAAAGGCGGATGAGACATCCGTAATTATTAGGTCGGGAGCGAGTTAGATTCAATCCCACCGGTGCCCACCGTACAGCCTTTTGGTGGTGGCTGAGAAAAGCAATCAAGAACAGAGGGTATGGAGATGTCCACCGTCGGCCAACGCGAACGCCTCACCCAGCAGCAGGTGCTGCGCTTCTTCCAGGATGATCTGGGCTACCGCTACCTGGGGGACTGGAAGGATAGGGATGGCAACCGCAATATCGAGGAAGAGGTGCTGCGCGACTGGCTGGCGCGGCAGGGCCATGAAGAGCGCGTCATCAATCGCGCCCTGCGCGAGCTGGACCAGGCGGCGGCGATTGCCGGCAGCAAGACCCTCTATGACGCCAACCGCGGCGTCTACGAGAAGCTGCGTTACGGGGTGCACGTCAAACCGTCGGTGCAGGAGCAGACGGTTACCGTCTGGCTGATCGACTGGGCCAATCCCGAGAACAACGACTTTGCCGTGGCCGAGGAGGTCACGGTGGTCGGGGCCAATACCAAGCGCCCGGATGTGGTGCTGTACGTCAACGGTATCGCCCTGGGCGTGCTGGAGCTGAAACGCTCTACCGTGGCGGTGGCCGAGGGCATCCGCCAGAGCCTGGACAATCAGAAGCCGGAATTTATCGAGCCCTTCTTTGCCACCAAGCAGCTCGTAATGGCCGGTAACCCTAGCGAGGGCCTGCGTTACGGGGTGATCGAGACGCCCGAGAAGTTCTGGATGGAGTGGAAGGAGCCTTCCGAGATCGACGACCCCCTGAAGCGGGGGCTGCACCAGCTATGCCGCAAGGAACGGCTGCTGGAGATCGTGCACGACTTTATGGTCTTCGACGCCGGCATCAAAAAGACCTGCCGCCACAATCAGTTCTTCGGCGTGCGTGCTGCGCAGGATCATGTGCAGCGTCGCCAGGGCGGGATCATCTGGCACACCCAGGGCAGCGGCAAGTCGCTGACCATGGTGTGGCTGGCGAAATGGATTCGCGAGAACGTGCAGGACGCCCGGGTGCTGGTGATCACCGACCGCACCGAGCTGGACGAGCAGATCGAAAAGGTCTTCAAGGGTGTGGACGAGCAGATCCACCGCACCCGGAGCGGCGCCGACCTGATCGATGTGCTCAACCGCAGCGACGAGTGGCTCATCGCCTCGCTGGTCCACAAGTTCGGTGCCTCGGAGGAGGGCGATGTCGAGGCCTTCATCCGGGACATGCGCAGCCATCTACCGAAAGGCTTTCGGGCGAAGGGCAATCTGTTCGTGTTCGTCGACGAGTGCCACCGCACCCAGTCCGGCAAGCTGCACGAGGCGATGAAGGCCCTGCTGCCGGAGGCTCTGCTGATCGGCTTCACCGGCACGCCACTACTGAAGAAGGACAAGCGCAAGAGCATCGAAGTCTTCGGCCCCTATATCCATAGCTACAAGTTCGACGAGGCGGTGCAGGACGGCGTAGTGCTGGATTTGCGCTACGAAGCACGGGATATCGACCAGCATGTCACCTCGCAGGCCAAGATCGACCAGTGGTTCGAGCTCAAGACCCAAGGTCTGAACGACTATGCCCGCGCCCAGCTCAAGAAGCGCTGGGGCACGCTGCAGAAAGTGCTCAGCTCACGGGACCGGCTGGAGAAGATTGTCTCCGACATCCTCTGGGACATGGCGACCCGCGACCGGCTGATGAGCGGCCACGGCAACGCCATGCTGGTGGCTGGTAGCATCTACTCGGCCTGCCGTTTGTACGAGATGTTCGAGAAGACCGAGCTGAAGGGCAAGTGCGCCATTGTGACCTCCTATGTGCCGTCCACGGCTGATATCAAGGGCGAGGCCACCGGCGAGGGCGAGACCGAGAAGCTGCACCAGTACGACATCTACCGGCGCATGCTGGCCGAGCACTTCAACGAGCCCGAAGACACGGCCGTCAACAAGGTGGAGACCTTCGAGCAGGAGGTGAAAAAGCGCTTCATCGACGAGCCCGGCCAGATGAAGCTGCTGATCGTGGTGGACAAGCTGCTCACCGGCTTCGACGCCCCACCGGCCACCTATCTCTACATCGACAAGCAGATGCGCGACCACGGCCTGTTCCAGGCCATATGCCGGGTCAACCGGCTGCACACCGAGGACAAGGAAGTCGGCTATATCGTCGACTACAAGGACCTGTTCAAGTCCCTGGAGCAATCCATCCAGGACTACACGGGCGGGGCCTTCGACGCCTTCGACGCGGACGACGTGGAAGGGCTGCTGGAGGATCGGCTGGACAAGGCGCGGGAACGCCTGGAAGAGACCCGCGAAGCGGTCAAGGCACTGTGCGAGGCAGTGGACCCGCCCAAAGACAGCCCCGCCTACCGGCGCTATTTCGTCGGCCCCAGCGATGCGCCCGAGGTGCAGAAGGAGAACGAGCCCCGGCGTCTGGCCCTGTACAAACACGTCGGTGCCTTCCTGCGCGCCTATGCCGACCTGGCCAACGAGATGCAGCAGGCCGGCTACAGCGAAGCCGAGGCCGCCACGATCAAGGCGGAGGTCGAGCACTACGAGAAGGTTCGGGAGGAGGTGAAGCTGGCCAGCGGCGACTACATCGATATGAAGATGTACGAGCCAGCCATGCGGCATCTGCTGGACACCTACATCCGCGCGGATGAGAGCGAGAAGCTCTCGGCCTTCGACGACATGACGCTGGTCGAGCTGGTAGTCGAGCGCGGTGAAGACGCGGTGGACAGCCTGCCGGCATCCATCTCGGGTGATCAGGAGGCCATGGCCGAGACCATCGAGAACAACGTGCGCCGGCTGATCATCGACGAGATGGCGGTCAACCCGAAGTACTACGAGAAGATGTCCGAGCTGCTGGATGCCCTGATCGAGCAGCGTCGGCAGGAGGCGCTGGAGTACAAGGAATACCTGCGCCGGATCGTGGAACTGACGCGCCAGGCGGCCCGGCGGGAAGGTGAAAATCGCTATCCCACTGGCATTGATACACCGGCACAGCAGGCGCTTTATGACAACCTGGGCCAGGACAGCACTCTTGCCCTGCGCCTCGACGAGAAGATCCGGTCGGTCAAGAAAGCTGACTGGCGGGGGAATCGGTTCAAGGAGCGCGAAGTGCGAAACGCCATCGCCTACGTTCTCGAAACCCAAGCCCGGGAAAGCGAGATTCCCGACCAGGATGCAGTTTTTGAACTGGTGAAGAACCAGCATGACTACTGAGCGCAGCCATATCGAGGTCAGCGGCATCGACGTGGAGATTCGCCGCAAGGCGATCAAGAATCTCCACGTTGGCGTCTATCCGCCCGATGGCAAGGTACGGGTAGCTGCACCTGTGCACCTGGACGATGAGGCTGTTCGGTTGGCGGTCGTGTCACGATTGAGCTGGATTCGGCGCCAGCGACAGAGCTTTGCCCGCCAGGCGCGTGAGTCCGCCCGGGAGATGGTGACTGGGGAAAGCCACTATTTCGGGGGCAGGCGCTACCGGCTGGACTTGGTGGAAAGACCGGGCAATCCGCGAGTGCGCGTGGTCAACAACAGCATCCTTGAGCTACAAGTTCGACCGGGTACCGACCGGGCAGCTCGACAGCGGGCGCTCGACCGTTGGTACCGGCGCCAACTCAAAGCCCGCATTCCCGAACTTCTCGCCACCTGGGAGCCGGTTGTGGGGGTGAAGGTTTCGGACTGTCGCATCAAGCGAATGAAGACCCGCTGGGGGAGCTGCAACATCGAGGCGAGGCGCATATGGCTGAACCTGGAACTCGCCAAGAAGTCCCCTCGCTGCCTGGAATACATACTCGTCCACGAAATGGTGCACCTGTTGGAGCGTCACCACAACGAACGCTTCCGGGCCTTGATGGATCAATGCATGCCCGATTGGCGCCTGCGCAAGGACGAGCTCAACGAAACCTCGCTGGCACACGAAGAGTGGGATTATTGACGTCGCGCATAAAAAAACGGCTGCTGTCGGACGCACCTGCGCTGGCGCTCCGGTGCACCACGAAGGCAAGCGTTATACGCTCCAAGGTTCGAGTGAGCATGCCCGCGCGGATATCGACGTCTTCAATTCACAAGTCCAAGGTCACCAGGAGTTATCGTTGTCTGTGATTATGGGCTTGAGTTGGGAGGCGATATATGGATACAGAATTTGCAAAAGACTTCGGCGCGAGAGAGTTAACTGGCGTGCTAGAAAGGCTGAGCACTAGCAGCCATGCGTGTGAGCGCCTCCTGAGCGCCTTGGGTCCTGCCAATGGCCCATTGGCAGTTAATATGATTCGTTGCGGTGAGCTGGTTGGGGAGGTTGGCGATGGCGTACATGACTTCTTTGTAGACGAAATCGAAAATGAAGCAGAAGATGTGTGGGCTGGGATGATTCTTGCTGGAGAGGAAGACAACCCAGAAACCAATTACCCTGTGCTCATTAAAGAGTACTGCGGCGTTTTTTTTGTTTCGGCTTTGGAGCACGAAAGTGCCGGCTACTTTCTCTCTCTTGAAGATGCCTTAGGTTATGTGGAGTGCAACTGGGATAGGGTTCGTGAAGATCCCTAGAAAGTGATTTTTTAGGGCGCGACCTAGGCTGCGCTTCTTGCGCTCCAAACGGATCGGCGCTCTGCGCAAACCCACGGCTGCGGGCACCTTAATGAAATGGTGCACGGTCGTTGTGCCGCGTGTCAGTGCGCTGCAGACTGCGGAGCAGTTCCATGAGTACCGATTGGCCTGGTCGTGTGCGCCATCGCTTCTGACGGTTTTGGTGAAACTAAGAAAACTGGCGTTACACTGGCGGACCGGCTGTGGATTGGGTCGTTGTTAGCCCGCCCTTGTTTCGCCGCTGTTTACCACAACACCCAGGAGCCCAACCCAAGTGACAGAACCCACCCACCGCTTCCAACTCCGCAACCCCTGGCACTTCCTCGCCCTGGGCTTCGGCTCCGGCCTGGCGCCCAGGGCCCCCGGCACCTTCGGCACGGTGGCGGCCATACCGGTCTACCTGCTGCTGGCGCCGCTGCCGCTGTGGGCCTACCTGCTGGCGGTGGTGGCGGTCTGCGTGGCGGGGGTGTGGATCTGCGATATCGCCGCCCGCGATGTGGGGGTGCACGACCACCCGGCCATCGTCTGGGACGAGATTGCCGGCTACCTGATCACCATGATCGCCGTGCCGCTGGGGCTGGCCTGGGTGGTGGCCGGGTTTGTGCTGTTCCGCATCTTCGACATCCTCAAGCCCTGGCCCATCCGCTGGCTGGACCGCCACGTGCACGGCGGGCTCGGCATCATGGTGGATGACATCCTGGCCGGGGTGTTCGCGCTGGTGGTGTTGCACGCCCTGGTCTGGCTGGTGGGCTAGGCGCCATGCGCGGGATGTCCGGCAACGAGTACAGCGGTCAGAACCCCAACTGGCACATTATCGCCAGCGTGCTGCCCTACCTGGCGGAGTTCCGGGGGCGGGCCATCGTCGCGCTGGGATTCCTGGTGCTGGCCAAGCTGGCCACGGTGGGGGTGCCGGTGGGGCTGAAGTTCCTGGTGGACTACCTGGACGAGGCCCGCGGCGCCGAGGTGGTCTTTCTGCTGCCCCTCTTTCTGGTGGTTGCCTACGGCCTGCTGCGTTTTGCCTCCACCGCCTTCCAGGAGCTGCGCGACGCCATCTTCGCCCGGGTGGCGGAGCGCGCCATGCGCCGGGCCTCGCTGCAGGTCTTTCAGCACCTGCACCGGCTGGATCTGGGTTTTCACCTGGCGCGGCGCACCGGGGCGCTGGCCCGCGATATCGAGCGTGGCACCCGGGGGATGAGCTTTGTGCTGCGCTCGGCGCTGTTCAACATCGTGCCCACGGCGCTGGAGGTGTTGCTGGTGGCGGGCATCCTGATGGTCGCCTTCCAGGTGCACTTCGTACTCACTATCGCCGTGGCGGTGGTGTTCTACGTGATCTTCTCGCTCTACGTGACCGAATGGCGCATCCGCTTTGTGCGCCAGGCCAACGAGATGGACAACCGCTCCAACACCCGCTCGGTGGACAGCCTGCTTAACTACGAGACGGTGAAGTACTTTGGCGCCGAGCGCTACGAGGCGGCGCGCTACGACCGCGACCTGGACGCCTGGGAGGACGCCCGGGTGAAGAACCGCCTGTCGCTGGCCGCGCTCAACACCGGCCAGGCCGCCATCATCGCCTTGGCCATGACCGGCATGATGGGCATGGCCGCCTGGCAGGTGATGCAGGGCGGGATGAGCCTAGGCGATCTCACTATGATCAACGCCTTCCTGCTGCAGTTGTTCATCCCGCTCAACAACCTGGGCTTCGTCTACCGGGAGATGCGCGAGTCGCTGATCAACATCGAGCGCATGTTCGGGCTGCTCTACCAGCCGCCGCGGGTGGCCGACCGCGAGGATGCGGTGCCGCTGCGCGGCAATGGGGGCGAGGTGGCCTTTCAGGATGTGCACTTCGGCTACCAGCCGGAGCGGCCGATCCTGCACGGGGTGAGCTTCACCGTGCCGCGGGGGCACAAGGTGGCGCTGGTGGGGCCCAGCGGGGCGGGCAAGTCCACCATTGCCCGGCTGCTGTTCCGCTTCTACGACGTGGACGCCGGCTGTATCCGGGTGAATGGGCAGGATATCCGCGAGGTGACCCAGGAGAGTCTGCGCGCGGCCATCGGCGTGGTGCCCCAGGATACGGTGCTGTTCAATGACACCATTCGCTACAACATCGCCTACGGCAATCCCGAGGCCAGCGAGGCGCAGATCTGGGATGCGGTGCACCGGGCCCACCTGGACCACTTCGTCGCGCAGTTGCCGCAGGGGCTGGATACGGTGGTGGGAGAGCGCGGGCTGAAGGTCTCCGGGGGCGAGAAGCAGCGCATCGCCATCGCGCGGGTGCTGCTCAAGAACCCGCCGCTGCTGGTGCTGGACGAGGCCACCTCGTCGCTGGACTCGGCCTCGGAGCAGGCCATCCTCGCCACCCTGCAGGAGGTGGCCGAGGACCGCACCACCCTGGCCATCGCCCACCGGCTCTCGACCATCCGCGATGCCGACACCATCCTGGTGCTGGAGGCCGGCCGGGTGGTGGAGCAGGGCAGCCACGACGAGCTGCTGGCCAGGGACGGGCCCTATGCGCGCCTGTGGCGCTACCAGGACCGGCAGCAGCGGCTGGCGACCCGGCGCGAGGCGGCGGCCTCGCGGTAAGCGCCTCTCGATAACGAAAAACCCCAACGAAAAACCCCGGGCCGTGATGGCCCGGGGCGCCCCTGTGCCCGTGACGCGCTCACGCGGCGCGCCGCCGGTTTTACTTCGGGTCCACCGGCTTCAGCGGTGTGAAGTCGCGGTTGGCCAGGTGCTCCGGCCGCGGCTCCTGGCCGCTGAAGGGGCGCTGCGGGGTGTTCTCCACGCTGTTGTAGACGAACATCAGATTGGTGCGCGGGTTCGGCGAGATGTTGTCCGGCGAGGCGTGCAGGATGTTGCCCTCGTGGAAGACCACGGTGCCGGGCTCGCCGTAGACGCCCTGGACCTCGCCGCAGTTGCGGGTCATCCACTCGATGGTGTCCAGGCTGGGCACGCCGGCCACCTGCTGCTTCAGCGATTGCTCGAAGTTATTCTCCGGAGTCTCGCCGGCCACCGCCACGAACCACTGGTGCGAGCCGGGGATGACGAACAGCGGCCCGTTGTAGGGGGTGTTGTCCGTCAGCATGATCCAGCCGGTGGTCACCCGGCAGCGGGGCATGCCGTCCTCCACGTGCCAGGTCTCGAAGTCCGAGTGCCACTGGAACGATTTGCCCTTGATCGGCGGCTTCACGTTCACCCGCGACTGGTGGATGTACACGTCGCTGTCGAGCAGCTGGCGGGCCACGTCCAGCATCCGGCGGTCGCGGGAGATGCGGTCCACCATGGGGCTGAAGTTCTGGGCGGCGAAGATGGAGCGCACCTCGTCGGAGTCGGGCTCGGTGACCACCTCCTTGCGGTGGCTCATCTCGCGGCCGAGCCGGCGCACCTCCTCCAGCATGGGCTCCACCACATCCTTCATCAGCCCGGGCAGCACGATGAAGCCGTTCTTCTCATAGCTGTGGAGCTGTTCTTCCGACAGGCTGTATTCGCTGCGGGCAGGGCCATTGCCGAACACCACGGGGTCCTGGCGTTCACCAATGGCCTCCGCAGTACCCTGACGGCTGGGATAGACGTCGTTTGCCATCAGCATAGGGCTTACCTCCTCTTCCAGTTCCCTTAGGTCAAGGACACATATCCACACCGGGCTCTGCCGGTATTACAGGCATGCAAGTAAGCTTGCCGATACATCGGTTGCGTCTGGACCGCGTGCCGCAGGGGCCGAGGGGATCGGCCGGGCACCCGAAGGGGGCGGGCGCTCTAGTGCCCCCTTGTTGCGCAACCGGTTATAGATTTAATGGCTGTTCTGGAATTTTTCAAGCCCCGGTCCCGGGGGCGGATCTACCGGGTGGTCGGGGCGGGCTTCATTGCCCGATGGCCAGGAAGTAGGGCAGCCAGTAGACGGTGACCAGCGCCGCCAGCAGCACGTTGAACCAAATGGCCAGACGGTAGTGCTGACGCACGGGGCCGTCGGTGTCGATCATGAACACCCGCGCCATCAGTGCATCCAGCAGCAGGACCACCGCCACCAGCGGGGCCAGCACCGGCGCCAGCAGGGTGGGCACCAGGGCCCAGCCCTCCGTAACGATGCCGGTCCCCGGCTCCGGCCTCAGCACGATGGCGACCAGCGCGCATAACGCCAGGAACCAGCGCATGCTGCCGAGGGCAATCAGTCGTTGCGAAAGCGGTGTGGCTGCGGTCGCCATTCGGCTCCTCCCGGGGGCGTTGTTGTCATTCAGTTGTAGAACGCCCGCCTGCCCGGGGCAAGACCCGGCGTGCGTCTGGCGCAAGAGATTGTGCAGACCGGTGGGGAGCAGTTAAGCTACCGGGTTACTTCCTGTTTTCCGGGCGCCCTATCCGGGCCTGCGCCCCGTTTCAGCGATCGACCGCCTACACAGAACTGCCACGGTGATGCCATGACTGGTCGGGTATACGTCAAGACGCACGGCTGCCAGATGAACGAGTACGATTCGGACAAGATGGCCGACGTGCTGGTCAAAGAGCGGGGTTACACCCGGGTAAAGGACCCGGCCGAGGCCGATGTGATCCTTCTCAACACCTGCTCCGTGCGCGAGAAGGCGCAGGAGAAGGTCTTCTCCGAGCTGGGCCGCTGGAAGGACTACAAGACCCGGAATGGCGCCGTGATCGGCGTCGGCGGGTGCGTGGCCAGCCAGGAGGGCGAGGCCATCGTCACGCGGGCGCCGCACGTGGACGTGGTCTTCGGGCCGCAGACCCTGCACCGGCTGCCCGACATGATCGACCGGGCGAAGCGGGAGTCGCGGTCCGTGGTCGATGTCTCCTTCCCCGAGATCGAGAAGTTCGATCGGCTGCCCGAGCCGCGCGCCGAGGGCCCCACCGCGTTTGTCTCCATCATGGAGGGGTGCAGCAAGTACTGCTCCTTCTGCGTGGTGCCCTACACCCGCGGCGAGGAGATCAGCCGCCCCTTTGAGGACGTGATCGCCGAGGTGGCGAGCCTGGCCGAGCAGGGCGTGCGCGAGGTGACGCTGCTAGGGCAGAACGTCAACGCCTACCGCGGCCCCATGGCCGACGGCACGGTCTGCGACCTGGCGCTGCTGATCCACTTCGTGGCGGCGCTTGACGGCATCGGCCGCATCCGCTTCACCACCTCCCACCCGGTGGAGTTCTCCGACAGCCTGATCGAGGCCTACCGCGAGGAGCCCAAGCTGGCCGGCCACCTGCACCTGCCGGTGCAGAGCGGGTCCGACCTGGTGCTGAAGCTGATGAAGCGGGGCCACACTGCCGCCGAGTACCTGGACAAGATCGAGCGCATCAAGGCCGCCCGGCCGGGCATCAGCATCGCCTCCGACTTCATCGTCGGTTACCCCGGCGAGAGCGAGGCGGATTTCGAGGACACCATGCGGCTGATCGAGGCGGTGGGATTCGACCAGTCCTTCAGCTTCCTATACAGCCCCCGGCCCGGTACCCCGGCGGCCTCCCTGTCCGACAGCACGCCGACCGAGGTCAAGCGCGAGCGGCTCTACCGGCTGCAGGAGACCATCAACGCCAACGCCCGGCGGATCAGCGAATCCATGGTCGGCACGGTGCAGCGGGTGCTGGTGGATGGTCGGTCGCGCAAGGACCCCAACGAGATCTCCGGGCGCACGGAGAATAATCGGGTGGTTAACTTTGCCGGCCATCCGCGGCTGATCGGGCACTTCGTGGAGGTGCGCATCACCGAGGCCAAGCCCAACTCCCTGCGCGGGGAGCTGCTGGGCCTGGACGACGACGAGGTGGCGGCCTGAGGCCGGCCCCGCGCCCCGAGGCGGAATCATCATCGTGTCATCTTGCCCGCGTTCCACACGCCCGGCCGTTGCGCTAGGCTAGCGGTAAGCAAACCGACAACCTGCCGGACCCTGGGCCATGGGCCACGGGATCGGCCCTGCCGAGAGACAGTAGACGCCAAATTGAGTAATCGTCCGCAAGCCCTGGATTTTGACCTGGAGCCCGCCGACAACGAGCGCCTGGCGCGCCTGTGCGGGCAATTCGACGAGAACCTCCGCCAGGTGGAACGCCGCCTGGGGGTGGAGATCCGCAATAACGGCCACCATTTTCGGGTGATTGGCAACGGTGACTCGGTTGCTGCCGCCGAGCGTGTCCTGCACGAACTCTACGACGACTCGGCGCGCAAGCTGATCGAGCCCGAGGCTGTGCATCTCTGCATTCAGGACGTGGGGGTGGAGGATGACCCCGCGGCCTTCGAGGCCGAGGATGAGGACGAGGCGGATGCGGCCGGCGAGGTGATCATCCGCACCCGCAAGGCCCAGGTGCGCGGGCGCGGCCCCAACCAGCGCGCCTACCTCCGGCGGGTGCTCACCCACGACCTCAATTTCGGCGTGGGGCCCGCCGGCACCGGCAAGACCTACCTGGCCGTGGCCTGCGCCGTGCAGGCGCTGGAGGCGGACGAGGTGCGCCGGGTGGTGCTGGTGCGCCCGGCGGTGGAGGCGGGCGAGCGGCTGGGCTTTCTGCCCGGCGACATGGCCCAGAAGGTGGACCCGTACCTGCGCCCCCTCTACGACGCCCTGTTCGAGATGCTCGGCTTCGAGCGCGTGGGCCGGCTGATCGAGCGCGGCGTCATCGAGATCGCGCCGCTGGCCTTCATGCGCGGGCGCACCCTGAACCACAGCTTCATCATCCTGGACGAGGCACAGAACGCCACCGTCGAGCAGATGAAGATGTTCCTGACCCGCATTGGTTTCGGCTCCACCGCCGTGGTCACCGGGGACGTCACCCAGATCGACCTGCCGCGGGACAAGCCCTCGGGCCTGCGCGACGCGGTGGACGTGCTGCGCGACGTGGACGGGGTCAGCTTCACCTTCTTCACCGCCCGGGACGTGGTGCGCCACGCGCTGGTCCAGCGCATCGTGCAGGCCTATGACAGCCGCAGCGAGTGAACTCGAGCGGCTGGATCTGGACGTCCAGTACGCGCTGGAGCCGTGCCCCGGGCTGCCCGACGAGGCGCGATTCCAGCGCTGGGTGCTGGCGGCGCTGGACGGCGCTGGCCACCCGGGTGAGGCCGCGCTGGCCCTTCGGCTGGTCGCGGAAGAGGAGGGGCGGGCGCTCAATCACGCCTGGCGGGGCAAGGACTACCCCACCAACGTGCTCTCCTTCCCCTTCGAGCAGCCGCCGGGCCTCGACACTCCGCTGCCGGAACTGGGCGACCTGGTGGTGTGCGCCCCGGTGGTGGCGCGGGAGGCACGCGAGCAGGGCAAGGCCGAGGCCGACCACTGGGCCCACCTGGTGGTGCACGGCGTACTCCACCTGCTGGGGCACGACCACCAGAATGATGCCGAGGCCGACGTGATGGAGGACCTGGAGCGGCGCGTCCTGGCCGATCTGGGTATTGCTGATCCCTATCGCGATGACGAACAATAGCGCGCCCCGCCATTGCCTGATGGGTTGCCCCGGCGGCCCATCAGGCAATGGAGGACTTCTCCGGCAACCGACACAGGCCTGATGAACGAGGACCAATCGACGCCCCCTGCTCAGAACCAGAACCCCAGGCGCTGGCTGGAGCGCATCGCGCAGGTGCTCTCCGGGGAGCCGCGCGACCGTAACGACCTGCTCGAGGTGCTTCGCGACGCCCACGATCGCGGGCTGATGGACGCCGACGGCTTGGCGATGATCGAGGGGGTGCTGCACGTCTCGGAGATGCAGGCGCGCGATATCATGATCCCCCGTTCCCAGGTCACGGTATTGCCCCGGGACATGCCGCCGCGCGACATGCTCCCCACCGTGGTCCGCACCGGTTATTCCCGCTTCCCCGTTACCGGCGAGAGCCGGGACGACGTGATCGGTATCATGCTGGCGAAGGACATGCTGCGCTGCTTCATGGAGGAGGGCGAGGGCTTCCGTATCCGCGAGGTGCTGCGCCCGCCGATGTTCATCCCCGAGTCCAAGCGGCTGGACGCCCTGCTGAAGCAGTTCCGCGAGGCGCGCAACCACATGTCCATTGTGGTGGACGAGTATGGCGGCCTCGCCGGCATCGTCACCATCGAGGACGTGATCGAGCAGATCGTCGGTGACATCGACGATGAACACGATTACAACGAGGATACCGCCATCCTCACCCACGATGACGGCTCCAGCGTCGTCAAGGCGCTGACCCCGGTGGAGGACTTCAACGAGCACTTCGGCCTGGAGCTGCCCGACAATGAGTTCGACACCATCGGGGGCCTGGTGGCCGGGCGGCTGGGCCACGTGCCCCGCCGCGACGAGGTGCTGGAGCTGGATGGGCTGACCCTGCGGGTGGTCCGTGCGGACAAGCGTCGGGTGCACCTGCTGAAGGTCTCGCGCGCGGATCAGACGGACGCCGCGGCACCGGCCGCGGATAAACGGAACTAGGCCATGCGCGGGCTGGACGCCTTGAACCGCCGGCCCTGGCTGGCGGCAGGCCTCGCGCTGCTGGCCGGCGCGGCCCTGCCGCTGGCCTTCGCACCCTTCCACTGGTTTCCGCTGGCGGTGCTCTCGCCAGCCCTGCTGTTCCTGCTGGCCGCGGTGCTCGCCCCGCGTGCCGCCCGCTGGTCCGCCTGGGCCTGGGGCGTCGGCTACTTCGGCGTGGGTGTCTCCTGGGTGTACGTCAGCATCCACCAGTTCGGCGGCGCCCCGCCGCTGCTGGCCGGCCTGACAACGGCCGCTTTTGTCCTCGCCCTGGCGCTGTTTCCGGTGCTGCTGGTGGAGGCCGCCCGTCGGCTGGCCCGGCCCGGCAGTGGTTTGCACCTGTGGCTGGCCCTGCCCGCGGTCTGGGTGCTGCTGGAATGGGTGCGCGGTTGGCTCTTCACCGGCTTCCCCTGGTTGCTCCTCGGCTACAGCCAGCTGGACACCCCCTGGGTGGGCTGGGCGCCGGTGCTGGGCGTGCTGGGCATGGGGGCGTGGCTGGCGGTGTTGGCCGGTGGCCTGGCGTGGGCGTGTCTGCAGCCCCGGCAGGCGGTGCGTTGGGGCGCGCTGGCCAGCGCCGCGGTGGCCTTCGCGGTGGCCGGCTGGGGCCTGGACCGGGAGTGGAGTCAGCCGGCCGGCGAGCCGCTGCAGGTGGCCATGGTCCAGGGCAACATGAGCCAGGACATCAAGTGGCTGCCGGAGTACCTGGGGCCTACCCTGGAGCGCTACGAGACCCGCACCCGCCCCTACGCCGGCCGTGTCGACGTGATGGTCTGGCCGGAGACGGCCGTGCCCGCCTTTCTCCACCAGGTGGAGGCCGACTGGCTGCGCCCCCTGGCCGACGAGCTGCGCGACGAGGGCACCGAGCTGCTGGTGGGGCTCCCGGTCTACGAGCGCGAGGCGGACGCCATCTACAACAGCCTGGTTGCCCCGGCGGGCGAGCCGCAGGCCTACCACAAGCACCACCTCGTGCCGTTCGGCGAGTACGTGCCGTTACGCGATTGGCTGGGCAGTACCCTGGACGTGCTGGGCGCACCGCTGGCCGATTTCACCCGGGGCCCGCGCCCCGAGCCCTTGACGGTGCAGGGGCAACCGGTGGGGGCCGCCATCTGCTACGAGGTGGTCTACGGTGCCACCATCGCCCGTCTGGCCCGGGACTCGCGCTGGCTGGTGAACGTCTCCAACGACGCCTGGTTCGGTCAGTCGCTGGCGCCGCACCAGCACCTGCAAAAGGCGCGCTGGCGTGCCCGTGAGGTGGAACGACCACTGGTGCGGTCCACCAATACCGGCATCTCCGCGTTCATCGGCCACGACGGTGGGGTGGAAAAGGCGCTGCCCCGTTTGGAGCTGGCTGACGGGGCGCACCCGGTGCAGGGGCGTGAGGGGCTGACGCCCTATGCCCGCTGGCTGGACTGGCCGGTGATGGGCGTGGTGTTGTTGGCCGTCGTGGGGCTGATCGGCCGGCGGTGGTGGCGCCACCGCACCGGCTGATGGGTGCGGTGGCCGCGGGGTGGCCCGGCCCGGGCGACTCAGCTGGCGTTCTCTTCCTCTTCCTGGTCCCAGCCGGTGCGGCGCACAAAGCGGGTGCCGTTGCAGGAGGAGCAGGGGGGCACGTGGCCGGTCTTGCTGAAGGTCATGGTGCGGCCGCAGTCCTCGCACTCCAGCACGCCGGGGCCGGTGATCTCGCCGGTGCGGTACGCCTCGCGCACGTGCCCGGTACGCTGGAACTCCAGCCACTCCATGCGGGTGCGGTCGGCCACCGAGGAAAAGGCATCCCACAGCCAGTTTTCCAGTATCTGCAGGTCCATGCGGAACCAGCCGCGCAGGTCGCGCTCCTCGGTGTGGGCCAGAAAGCGCCCGGCCTCCTCCACGTCGCGGCGCAGGTACTCGGCGATGTTCTCCGCCTCGTCCCGGGTCAGCTCGCCCAACTCCACGGCCTGCTCCTTGGCCCACTGCAGGGCGTCGCGGACGCTCTGCCGCTCGCCCTTCAGGCGCTCGCGGATGCGGTCCAGCATGCGGTCGTAGCCGCGCAGCAGGTGTTGTTGCTCTTCCTTTTTCCGTTCGTCGCTCATTGCCGCGCTCCGATTGTCCGATTGTTCACCCCATTTAAACGCGTGCAGGGCGGCTTGGCCAGTCACCGGGGGCGGATGCCGGCCACGGGGCCTGCGGTGGAGTCCCCCGGGCCCCTGCGGTATCCTTGCGGGTTTCCTCGGCCGGGCACCGCCGGCACTGAAACCCGCCAACCGTTCAACGTGATAAAGGCCCATGGACGCAAGCTATAAACCCGAGCAGATCGAGGCCCAGGCCCAGCGCCACTGGGACGAACAGCAGAGCTTTGCCGCCCGCGAGGAGCGCGGGGGCGAGAAATTCTACTGCCTCTCGATGTTCCCCTACCCGAGCGGGCGGCTGCACATGGGCCACGTGCGCAACTACACCATCGGCGACGTGATCAGCCGCTACCAGCGCATGCAGGGGCGCAACGTGCTGCAGCCCATGGGCTGGGACGCCTTCGGCCTGCCCGCCGAGAACGCGGCCATGAAGCACGGCGTGCCGCCGGCCCGCTGGACCCGCGAGAACATCGCCACCATGCGCGAGCAGCTCCAGCGGTTGGGCTTCGCCTACGACTGGAGCCGCGAGTTCGCCACCTGCGACCCGGAGTACTACCGCTGGGAGCAGTGGCTGTTCACCCGGCTCTATAAAAAGGGCCTGGTCTACAAGAAGACCGCCACGGTCAACTGGGACCCGGTGGACCAGACCGTGCTCGCCAACGAGCAGGTGGTGGACGGCCGCGGCTGGCGCTCCGGCGCGGTGGTGGAGCGCCGGGACATCCCCCAGTGGTTCCTGCGCATCACCGACTACGCCGACGAACTGCTGGAGGCGCTGGACGACCTGCCCGGCTGGCCGGAGCAGGTGCGGGCCATGCAGCGCAACTGGATCGGCCGCTCCGAGGGCGTGGAGCTGGATTTCACCGTGGAGGGCCACCCGGAGAAGCTGCGTGTCTACACCACCCGCCCCGACACCCTCTATGGCGTCACCTACGTGGGCCTGGCCCCGGAACACCCGCTGGCCCAGCAGGCGGCCGAGGGCAACCCGGAGATGCAGGCCTTCATCGAGGAGTGCCGCAAGGGCGGGGTGGCCGAGGCGGACATCGCCACCATGGAAAAACGGGGCATGGACACCGGCCTGCAGGCGGTGCACCCGCTCACCGGCGAGCCGGTGCCGGTCTGGGTGGCCAACTTCGTGCTGATGGAATACGGCCACGGTGCGGTGATGGCCGTGCCCGCCCACGACCAGCGGGACTGGGAGTTCGCCAGCAAGTACGGCCTGGCCATCCGCCCGGTGGTGCACCCGGCCGCCGATGAGCGCGCCGATGTGACTGAGGCCGCCTTCACCGAGGATGGCGTGCTGGCCGACTCCGGCGAATTCTCCGGCCTGCCTTCCGCCGACGCCCGCCAGGCCATCGGCGAGAAGCTGGAGGCCCTGGGCCGCGGCGAGCGCACGGTCAACTACCGGCTGCGCGACTGGGGCGTTTCCCGCCAGCGCTACTGGGGCGCGCCCATCCCCATGATCCGTTGCCCGAAATGTGGCGACGTGCCGGTGCCCGACGAGGACCTGCCGGTGGTGCTGCCCGAGGACGTGGACGTGACCGGCGGCGGTTCCCCCATCAAGTCCATGCCCGAGTTCTACCAGACCACCTGCCCCGAGTGCGGCGGCGAGGCGGAGCGGGAGACCGACACCTTCGACACCTTCATGGAGTCTTCCTGGTACTACGCCCGCTTCGCGTGCGCCGGCCAGGATTCGGCCATGCTGGACGACCGGGCCGACCAGTGGCTGCCGGTGAACCAGTACATTGGCGGCATCGAGCACGCCATCCTGCACCTGCTCTACGCCCGCTTCTTCCACAAGGTGATGCGGGACGAGGGCCTGCTGGGCAGCGACGAGCCCTTCCACAACCTGCTTACCCAGGGCATGGTCATCGCCGATACCTATTACCGCGAGCGCGAGGACGGTGGCAAGGACTGGTACAACCCGGCCGAGGTCACGGTGCAGCGCGATGACCGCGGCCGGCCCGTTTCCGCCGTGCTCCAGGCCGACGGCGAGCCGGTGGTGATGGGGGGCATCGAGAAGATGTCCAAGTCCAAGAACAACGGCGTCGACCCGCAGGATCTCATCGACCGCTACGGCGCCGACACCGTGCGCCTCTACACCATGTTCGCCGCGCCGCCGGATCAGTCCCTGGAGTGGTCCGACTCGGCGGTGGAGGGGGCCTACCGCTTCCTGCGCCGCTACTACGGCCTGGTGCGCGACCACGTGGCCGCCGGCCCGGCCCCGGCGCTGGACGTGAACGCCCTGGACGATGCCGCCCGGGAGCTGCGCCGCAAGGTGCACGAGACCATCGCCAAGGCCTCCGACGACGTGGGCCGGCGCTACACCTTCAACACCGCCATCGCCTCGGTGATGGAGCTGTGCAACGCCCTGGGCAAGGCCGCCGGCGAGCCGTCCGAGGCCACCCGCGCGGTGTTGCAGGAGGGGCTGGAGGCGGCCACCCTGATCCTGGCGCCCATCGCCCCCCACGTCACCCACGTCTGCTGGCAGGCGCTGGGCCACGACGAGTCGGTGATCGACGCCCGCTGGCCGGCGGTGGACGAGTCAGCGCTCACCCGCGACACCGTCGAGCTGGTGGTGCAGGTGAACGGCAAGCTGCGCAGTCGGGTGGAACTGCCCGCCGACGCGGACAAGGCCGCGGCCGAGGCGGCCGCCCTGGCCGATGAGAAGGTGCAGCGCTTTACCGACGGCAAAACGGTGCGCAAGGTCATCGTGGTGCCGGGTAAACTGGTGAACATCGTCGCGAATTGACGCGGAGACCCCAAGACATGCGTCGCGTGGTAAGGCTGGGATTCATCCTTCTGCTCGCCCTCTTGCTGACCGCCTGCGGTTGGCAGCTGCGTGGCGTGGGCGGCGGTGCCGCCGGGCTGGACGGCACCGCGGTCTACGTGGACGGCTCCCCGGCGCGCGACCTGCGCCAGGCTCTGGCCGAGGGGCTCGCGAACAGCGGCGCGGACGAGGTCGAGTCCCTGGCGGATGCTGATCTGGTGCTGCGCATCGTGGGCGATTCCCGGGACCGGCGATCACTGGCGGTGGACCGGCAGATCCAGGCCCGCGAGTACGAGCTGCGCTACCGGTTGGAGTTCGAGCTGGAGAACGCCGAGGGCGACCGCCTGATGGACCGCAACCAGATCACCACCGTGCGCGGCTACCGGGTGGACCGGGACGACCCCGTGGGCACCGACCGGCGCGAGGATGAACTGTTGCTGGACCTGCGTCGCGACGCGGTGCGCCTGATGCTACTCCAGGTGGCGGCCAACAAGGATGCCGAACCGCAGGCCGAGGATAACGGCGACACGCCGGACTGACCCGTGCAACTGAAACCGCACGACATCCCCCGCCACCTTCAGCGCAACCTGTTGCCCGCCTACCTGGTGGCGGGGGACGAGCCCCTGCTGATCCAGGAGAGCGTCGATGCCCTGCGGGCCGCCGCGCGCGCCCAGGGCTACGACGAACGCGAGGTGCTGGAGGTGGAGCCCGGCTTCGAGTGGGAGCGCCTGCAGCACGCTGCCGGCAACCTCTCCCTGTTCTCCGAGCGGCGACTCATCGAACTGCGCCTGCCCGACGGCAAGCCGGGCGCCGAGGGGGCGCGGGCGCTGCAGGATTACTGCGCCAAGGCGCCGCCGGACACCCTGTTGCTGGTGATCAGTGGCCGGTTGCCGGGCAAGGCGCGGCAGAGCGCCTGGGTCAAGGCCCTGGAGGGGCTGGGGGCGTTGGTCTACTGCTGGCCGGTCGGGCCGCGGGAGTTCCCCGGCTGGTTGCGCCGCCGGCTCCAGCACCACGGCCTGCAGCCCAGCGACGACGCCATCGAACTGCTGGTGGCCCGCTCCGAGGGCAACCTGTTGGCGGCCAACCAGGAGGTGGAAAAGCTGGCCCTCCTGCACGGCCAGGGGCCCCTCGACGGTGATACGGTGGCCGCGGCCGTGGCCGATAGCGCCCGCTACGACCTCAACGACCTGGGCGACGCCATGCTGACCGGCGACCGCGGCCGCGCCTGGCACGTGCTGCAGGGGTTGCGCGAGGAGGGCACGGCGGCGCCGCTGGTGCTCTGGGCCGTGGCCCGCGACCTGCGGGCGGTGGCGGACCTGCGGTGCAAGCGGCCGGCCAAGCCGGAGTGGGAGCGCTTCCTGCGCGGTCACGGCATTTTCAGGCCGCGGGTGCCGCGGATCGCGGGTGCGGCCCGGCGTGGCCAGCGCCAGGAGTGGCTGCACCTGCTGTCGCGCTGCGCCGAGGTGGACCGCACCGTGAAAGGGGTCGGGGAAGGGCGCGCCTGGGATGAGCTGGCCCGGGTGGTGGACGCCGCCGCGCGCCTGGTCGCGTCAGGGTGAGTCCGGCCCGCACAGGATATACACTACGGATAATGAACCGGAGGATAACAGGCAGGCCATGACCGAAGACATTCGCGCTTACATGCAGACCCTCGGGCAGCAGGCCCGCGACGCCGCCCGGGAGATGGCCCGTGCGGACACCGGCCACAAGAACGCCGCCCTGCACGCCATGGCGGACGCCCTGGAGGAGCACGCCGGCGACCTCAAGCGGGCCAATGCCGAGGACCTGGAGAATGGTCGCGCCAACAACCTGGATGCGGCCCTGCTCGACCGGCTGGAGCTCAACGACGAGCGCATCCAGGGCATGGCCGCGGGGCTGCGCCAGATCGCCGGGTTGCCCGATCCCGTCGGCGCCATCCGCGACCTGGCCTACCGGCCGTCCGGTATCCAGGTGGGGCGCATGCGCGTTCCGCTGGGTGTCATCGGCATCATCTACGAGTCCCGCCCCAACGTCACCGCCGATGCGGCCGCGCTCTGTCTGAAGAGCGGCAATGCCGCCATCCTGCGCGGTGGCTCCGAGGCGCGCCACTCCAACGCCGCCATTGCCGACTGCGTGCGCGCCGGGCTGGAGCGCGCCGGGCTGCCCCGCGATGCCGTGCAGGTGGTGGGCACTACCGACCGTGCCGCGGTGGGTGAGCTGATCCGCATGGACAAGTACGTGGACGTGCTGGTGCCCCGCGGCGGCAAGGGCCTGATCGAGCGCATCACCGCCGAGGCGAGCGTCCCGGTCATCAAGCACCTGGACGGGATCTGCCACGTCTACATCGACGACGACGCCAACCCGGAGAAGGCCATCAGCGTGGCCTACAACGCCAAGACGCAGCGCCTGGGTACCTGCAACACCATGGAGACCCTGCTGGTGGCGGAGTCCATGGCCGGGCGGGTGTTGCCCGAACTGGGCCGCCGCTACCGCGAGTCCGAGGTGGAAATACGGGGGTGCGCGCAGACCCGCGAGTACATCCCGGAGGCGGTGCCCGCCCGCGACGAGGACTGGGCCACCGAGTACCTGGACGCCATCGTCTCCATCCGCGTGGTGCCGGGGCTGGATGAGGCCATCGAGCACATCGACCGGCACAGCTCCGGCCATACCGAGAGCATCCTCACCGAGAACTGGTCCCGCGCCCAGCGCTTCCTGCGCGAGGTGGACTCCAGCTCGGTGATGGTCAACGCCTCCACCCGGTTCGCCGACGGCTTCGAGTACGGTCTGGGTGCCGAGATCGGCATCAGCACCGACAAGCTGCACGCCCGCGGGCCGGTCGGTCTGGAGGGGCTGACCACCGAGAAGTTCATCGTGCTCGGGGACGGCCAGATCCGCGAATAGCGCCTGCCTGTGACCGCGATTGCACCACAACACCGCCTCTCGCCCCTGGGCCTGTTCGGCGGCACCTTCGACCCCGTGCACTACGGGCACCTGCGTCCGGCGCTGGAGGCGCAGCAGGCTCTGGGCCTGGGCAGCGTCCGCCTACTGCCCTGCCGGCTGCCGCCCCACCGCGACCGGCCCGCCCGGGACGCGGCGCTGCGCCTCGACCTGCTGCGCCTGGGTGCCCGCGAGGTGCCCGGCTTCCGGGTGGACGACCGCGAGCTGCGCCGTTCCGGGCCCTCCTACACGGTGGACACCCTGCGTGAGCTGCGCCTTGAGCAGGGCGCCGAGCGGCCCCTGGTGCTGTTGATGGGCGCCGACAGCATGCGGGGCCTGGGGCGCTGGTACCGTTGGCGCGAGCTGTTCGATTACGCCCACGTGGTGGTGCTTGACCGCCCGGGGTATGTCCCCGAGCCCGCCGCCGAGGTGGCGCCCTTCGTCGCCGAGCGGTACCTGTCCGGGCCGGCCGACCTGCGGCGGGCACCGGCGGGCGGTTTTTTCCGGCTGCCGGTCACCCCGCTGGCCGTCTCGGCCACCCGCATCCGTCGGTTGCTGGCGCAGGGCCGCTCGGTGCGTTTTCTGCTCCCTGAGGCGGTCCGCCGCCATATCCACCAACAAGGCCTGTACGGCTATCCGCAGGTTTGAGGACCGTATTGCATGAGTGAGACCGAGATCAGTCTGGAACAGCTGGAAACCCTGCTGCGTGAGGCCCTGGACGACATCAAGGCCGAGGACGTGGTCTTCCTGGATGTCCGGGGCCGGACCCCGATGACCGACCTGATCGTGGTGGCCAGCGGCCGGTCCACCCGCCACGTGGCCTCGGTGGCCGACAGCGTGGCGGACGACCTGCGCGAACAGGGTATCCGCCCCATGGGCATCGAGGGCGAGCCGGGGTCCGAATGGATCCTGCTCGACCTGGGCGATGCCGTACTGCACGTGATGACCCCGGAGGCGCGAGATTTCTACCGGCTGGAGCGGCTCTGGAGCGTGGACGAGCACGCCGCCCCCGGTGCGCCGGACGAGGAGCGGGCCCAGGGCGGCAACCACTGAGCCGTGCGAATCCGGCTGATCAGTGTAGGTGGGCGCATGCCCGCCTGGGCCGCCGACGGCTACCAGGAGTACGCCCAGCGATTGGGTGCCGGCGTCAGCCTGGAACTGGTGGAGATCCCGCTGGGCCGGCGCGGCAAGGGCGCCGATCCGCGCCGGGCCCTGGACGAGGAGGGCCGCCGGATGCTCAAGGCGCTGGGCGACGAGCAGGTGGTGGCACTGGACGTGCGTGGCAAGGCCTGGGACACCCCGGCCCTGTCCCGGCAGCTGGACGGCTGGCTCCACGACGGCCGGGACCTTGCCCTGCTGGTGGGCGGCCCCGATGGGCTGCACCCCGACTGCGTGGCCCGCGCGAACCAGCGCTGGTCCCTCTCGCCATTGACCTTCCCCCACATGCTGGTCCGCGTGGTGCTGGCCGAGCAGCTCTACCGGGCCTGGAGCCTGCTTCAGGGCCATCCCTACCATCGCGCCTGACCCGGGGTGGTCCCGGCGGGAGCCGGTGGGGGCGACAGTGTGCCGCTGGAGCGCAGCCCGGCTTCTTGCTAACCTGCGGTGTCCCGCACTCCGACAACCGGGCCCTCGATCCGCCCGAGCCCCATGTTCAGAAGGAGCTGGCGAAGTGAGTTACCTGTTCTGGTCCAGCGAGCTGGACACCGGCATCAAATCGATCGACCAGCAGCACAAGCGTATCGTCGAGTACATCAACCGCCTGGATGACGCCCGTGCCCAGGGCAGCCGGCAACTCATCGGCGAAGTCATCGACGGGCTGGTGGACTACACCCAGTCCCACTTCTCCTTCGAGGAGAAGATGATGGAGGATGCCGGCTATCCGCTGTTGCGGGGGCATCGCCGGGTGCACCAGATGTTCATCAAGCAGGTGGCCGATTATCAGCAGCGCTTCGAGGCCGGGGAGGACGTGGCCGAGGAGCTGCACAGCCTGCTCAAGCGCTGGCTCTTCAACCACATCAAGCACGACGACGCCTCCTACGTGACTGACGTTAAGGCCAGCATGCAGGACCTGGAGACGGATTCCGGGGAGGAGGACGGCGAGCAGGAGGGCTGGCTGGCCCGCAACCTGCGCCGCTTCTTCGGCAGGTCGTCGGGGTAGCCGTTTTCTCAAACCAAGGGACAAAGGGAGGTGTCGCAATGGCTTACCTGGAATGGTCGCCCGAACTGGATACGGGCATCCAAGCAATCGACAGGCAGCACCGGAAGATCGTGGACTACATCAATCAGCTCCACGACGCGCGGCTCCAGGGTGACCGGGGTGTCATCGGCGAGGTGATCAACGGGCTGGTGGACTACACCCAGTCCCACTTCGTCTTCGAGGAGCAGATGATGGAGGACGCCGGCTATCCGCTGTCGCGGGGTCACAAGCGGATCCACGAGTCGTTCATCAAGCGGGTCGCCGCCTACCAGCAGCGCTTCGAGGCCGACGAGGACGTGGCCGAGGAGCTGCACGATCTGCTAAAACGCTGGCTTTATAACCATATCAAGCACGACGACGCCTGTTACGTGGACGATGTGCTGGGCAACATCGAGGGCCTGATGAAGGAACCGGCAAAAAAAGAAGAGGAAGAGAGCTGGGTCGCTCGCAGTCTGCGGCGCATCTTCGGTCGCTGACCGGAGCAGGCGGAACCACCAGAGGATAACCATGCAACCGGAATACCGACCGCACCTTTACCTGGCATCCAACTCCCCCCGGCGACGGGAACTGCTGGACCGCATCGGCGTCCACTACGCCTGGCTGAACCCCGACGTGGAGGAAACGCCGGGGGAGGATGAAAGCCCCGAAGTCTTCGTGCTGCGCCTGGCCCTGGACAAGGCCCGCGCCGGTTACCAAAGCCTGCAGGACAAACCGGAGCGGGAGCGCCTCCCGGTGATGGGGGCGGACACGGTGGTGGTTCTGGACAGCGACATCCTCGGCAAGCCGCGCAGCCGGGAGCACGGACTGGAAATGCTGCAGTCGCTGTCCGGCACCACCCACCGGGTGCTCACCGGCGTGGCCCTGGTGGACGACCGCGAGGCCACCCGCCTGTCGGTCAGCCACGTCACCTTTCGCGAGATCAGCCGCGCCGAGATCGAGCGCTACTGGGAGACCGGCGAGCCCCAGGACAAGGCCGGCGGCTACGCCATCCAGGGCCGGGCGGCGGTCTTCGTGGAGCACATGGAGGGGAGCTACTCCGGCGTGATGGGCCTCCCGCTGTTCGAGACCGCTCAGCTGTTGGAAGAATTCGAAATCGATTACCAACGGCACTGGTAATCGTGGCCCAGGAAATCCTCATCAACGTGACCCCGCGGGAGACGCGGGTCGCCCTGGTCGAGAACGGCGTCCTGCAGGAACTGCACCTGGAGCGGGCCCGCCGGCGCGGCCTGGTGGGCAACCTGTACAAGGGGCGCGTGGTCCGCGTGCTGCCCGGCATGCAGGCGGCCTTTATCGAGGCCGGCCTGGAGCGCACCGCCTTCCTGCACGCCTCCGACATCGCGCGCGCCGAGCCTGCCCCGGTGGGCGAGGCCAACGGCGGCAAGCCGGCCCCGCTGCCCATCAACGAATTGCTGGCCGAGGGGCAGGAAGTGGTGGTGCAGGTCCTTAAGGACCCGCTGGGCAGCAAGGGCGCGCGGCTGACCACCCATATCACGATCCCCTCCCGGTACCTGGTCCTGGCCCCCGGCAGCCGCGCCCTGGGCGTCTCGGCGCGGGTGGAAGACCCGGCCGAGCGTGAGCGCCTGCGCAGTATCGGCGAGGCGCTACTGGGTGACCGGGGCGATATGGGCATCATTGTCCGCACTGCCGCCGAGCAGGTCTCCGAGGACGCGCTGCGGGCCGACTTCGACTTCCTGCTGCGGCTCTGGCAGTCGATATCGGAGCGGGCCGCGCACGCCGCCGCAGGCCAGCGGGTGCACGAGGACCTGCCGCTGACCGTGCGCGCCATGCGCGACCTGGCGGGCAGCGAGGTGGAGCGCGTGCGGGTGGACTCCCGCGAGAACTACCTCAACGTCGTCTCCTTCTGCCGCCGTTTCCTGCCCGAGATGGCGCAGCGGGTGGAGTACTACCCGGGCGAGCGGCCCCTGTTCGACCTCTACAACATCGAGGACGAGATCCTGCGGGCGCTCAACCGCCGGGTGCCGCTGAAGTCCGGCGGCCACCTGGTCATCGACCAGACCGAGGCGATGACCACCGTGGACGTGAACACCGGCGCCTACGTGGGCCACCGCACCCTGGAAGAGACCATCTTCAAGACCAACCTGGAGGCGGCGCAGGCCATCGCCCGGCAACTGCGGCTGCGTAACCTGGGTGGCATCATCATCGTCGATTTCATCGACATGGTGGAGGAGGAACACAAGCGCCAGGTGCTGCGGGCCCTGGAAAAGGCCCTGCAGAAGGACCACGCCAAGACCCAGATCAGCGGCGTCTCCGCCCTCGGCCTGGTGGAGATGACCCGCAAGCGCACCCGCGAGAGCCTGGAACATCAGCTGTGCGAAGCGTGTCCAACCTGTGGCGGACGGGGGTCGGTGAAAAGCGCCGAGACCGTCTGCTACGAGATCTTCCGCGAGATCCTGCGCGAGGCCCGGCAGTTCGAATCGCGCCGACTGGTGGTGCTGGCCGCTGCCGAGGTGGTCGACCTGCTGCTGGAGGACGAGAGCACCAGCCTCGCACAACTGGAAGAGTTCATCGGTCGCCCCATCGAGCTGCAGGCGGAGAGCCTGTATACCCAGGAACAGTTCGATGTGGTGCTAATGTAAACGGCGGCCCGCAGGCCTGACCGCGGGCGGGTCCGCCCGCGCCTGACCCGGGCCGGAGATTCGCCCTTGCAGCACAAGCTCACCCGCCACATTTCGCATTACGCCCTACGCGCCACCGCCGTTGTGCTGGTGGTGCTGGCGGTGGTGTTGTGGGCGCTGCGGCTGGCCCTGCCGGAGCTGGTGCCCGACTACCGCGCCACCTTGGAGCAGCGCCTGTCCGAAGAGCTGGGCCAGCCGGTCGAGGTGGAGCGCCTGCGGCTGGACTGGCGGGGCTGGCGGCCGCTGCTGCACGCCGAAGGGGTGCGCGTGGGCCCGGAGGAGCAGGCCCTGGGGTTCCGCTCGCTGCGAGTGGAACTGGCCCTGCTGGATAGCGCCGTCAACCGACAGGTGGCCGTGCAGGCACTGGCGCTGGAGGGGCTGCGGTTGGACGCGGGGCTGGATGAGCGCGGCAAGCCGGTGGTTTTGGGACTGGAGGGGCTGACCCTCGCCGAGGAGGCCTTTGACCTGTCGCGGCTGGAGGCCTTCGACTGGTCGTTGCTGCCCGCGCGGATGCGCCTGGACGATGTGGTGGTGCGCTGGCATGCCCCCGACGGCCAGGTCTGGACGGTGCCCGGTGCCGCCCGGCTGCAGCGGGATGCCCGCAGCTTGCAGGCCGACGCCGTGCTGCACCCCCCGGAGGCGCTCGGGGGACGCGTTCAGGGGCAGCTGAAGCTGGAATTGCCGCGGGGCGATGCGGTGCCGGCCGGGCGCGCCCATTTGCAGGGGCAGGGCTTGGTGCTGGCGGCGATTCAGGGCCTGCTGCCCCTGTCGGATCGTGCTTACCAGGTACAGGGGCAGGGCGATCTCGCCCTGTGGGGGGAGTGGCCGGCCGACGGGCCGTTACAGGTCATCGGTGACTTCCGGTTCGGGGACCTGGACTGGCGCCGGACCGCGGACGGCGAGTTGCAGCCGTTGGCCGGGCAGGTCAGCGGCAAGGGACGCTGGTCCGGCACGCCGGCGGACTGGCGCCTGGATGTCAATGACCTGGCGGTGGAACGCCCCGATCAGGACTGGGCCGCCCAGGACCTGGCATTCGTCCACCGCCGAACCGAAGCCGGTGGTTTCGCGTTGCAGGGCGTATTCCAGCGCGCGCACCTGGACGACCTGGCCCGGCTTGCCTCACTCAGCCCCGGGCTTGCCGATGACACCCTGGCCCGACTGCAGGCGGCCAGCCCCTACGGGGAGTTCCGCGACACCCACCTGCGCCTGGAGCTGGATCGCGAGGGCGGGGTGGCGCAGTTGGATGCCGCCGGCAGCCTCGCCGGCGTGGGCCTGCAGCCGGTGGAGAAACTGCCCGGCGTGGGGCCGCTCTATGGCGAGTTCCGCACCACCGAGCGCGGCGGCCAGGCCGAATTCCGGCTTGAGGACGGCGCGCTGGATTACCCCTACCTGTTCCCCGAGACCATCCCGCTGAGCCAGTTCAGTACCGCTATCCGCTGGTGGGTGGACCCCGATGGCCGCTACCGGGTGGATTTTGATGACATCGCCCTGCGCAACCCGGATGCCCGGGGTGAAGGGCGGTTGAGCCTGGCCGGCCGCCCCGGCGAACCTCCGTGGATGCGCCTGCAGGCCGAGGCCCGGGACGGTGATGGCAGCCAGACCGCCCGCTACCTGCCCATCCGCTACCTGCCCCCGGGCACCCGGGAGTGGCTGGCCGACGCGGTGCGCCAGGGGGAGGTCACCGAGGCCCACGTCCACTGGGACGGTCCCGCCTCCGGTGCGCTGTTCCGGGACGGGCAGGTGGACTTCCGTGCCGGTGGCCGCGTGCGCAACGGCGAGCTGGCCTACCAGCCGGACTGGCCGGTGCTCACCGGCGCCGAGGCGGAGCTGGACTTCCGCGGTGCCTCCATGCACATCCGCGGCCATTCCGGGCAGCTGTCCGGGGCGGAGGTCCGACACGTGGACGTGACCCTGCCCGACCTGTTCGAGCCGGTGCTGGCCCTGCACGGGCAGGTCCGCGGCCCGGGAGAGGGCTACCTGGATTACCTGCGCGATATGCCGCTGACCCGCGAGTTGCTGCGGGAGACCGTGCCGATGGCCCTGGACGGTGAGCACGACCTGGCCCTGGGGCTGACGCTGCCCCTGCGGGACTTCGAGCCGGAGCGGGTCCGGGTGGACGGCCAGCTGAGCCTGGAGGCGGGCAGTCGGTACCGCCTGCCGCGCTGGGACCTGACGTTCGACGGTCTGGCCGGTGACCTGCACTTCGACCAACGGGGCCTGCGTACCACCGGTCTCGAGGCCCGTTACCTGGGGCACCCGCTGGTGGTGGATGCGGAAACCGACGACGGCCGTATCTTTCTGCGAGGCCGGGGCCGCGGTGCGCCCGCGGATCTCTTCCCGCAGGTGCCCATCCCTGCCGACTGGGTCAGCGGGGAGACGGCGTGGCGGGCCGACCTGCAGCTACCGGACTTTCGCCCCGAGCAGGGGCCGGAGGATGTGTTGCTGCGCCTCAGCAGCGGCCTGGAAGGCCTGGCCCTTCACCTGCCCGAGCCTCTGGGCAAGGGGGAGCGGGAGAGCCGCAACCTGACCGTGGAGACCCGCATGGACGGGGACGGCCTGGCCCCGGTGCGCTGGCGCTACGCCGACCGCCTGAACGGGGTACTGGCGTTGGAGGAGGCCGAGGAGGGCAGCGATGCGTTCAACGTGCCGCGGCTCGCGATCGTCTTCGGTGAGGCGGCCGCGGAACTGCCCGAACAGCCCGGTTGGACGGTGTCCGGCGTGGTGCCCCCGCTGAGCCTCGCGCCCTGGCTCGACTGGCTCGATCAACAGGCGCCGGCGGAGCCGGGCACCGCGGCCCTGCCCCCGTTGGCGCTGGACCTGCGGTTCCAGCAGATCGACCTGGGTGAGCTGGCCCTGGACAATCAGCGGGTGGTCCTGGAGCCGGAGCCCCACTCGGGTTGGAGCGTCCGGCTGGATGGCCCCCTGGCCGGCGAGGTGTTCTGGCCCGATGCGCCCGACACCGATCAGCCGGTTCGGGTTGATCTGGACCGCTTGGATCTGGCGCCGGCGCTGTTCACGGAGGAGCGCGAGGCGATGGCCGAGCAGCCGCCGGCAGAGGACGGGGAAGACCGGCTGCGGCCAGGCCGGTTGCCGCCCATGGCCCTGGCGGTTGACCAGCTGGTCATCGACCGCCGGGACCTGGGCGAACTCAGCCTGCGCGTCGTGCCGGAGGATAACAGCGCCCGGTTCCGCGACATCCGGCTGGTGGCGCCCACCTTCACCCTGGATGGGGAACTGGCCTGGCACTTCCGGGACGGCGGGCACAGGACGGAATCGCAGATCTCCCTCGAGGGTGAGCGCGCCGGTGACATTCTCGCCACCTTCGGCTATCTGCCCACCGTCAGCCGCGGGCGCACGCGCATCGAGAGCGACGTGGCGTGGGATAACCTGCCCCAGCGGTTCTCGCTGGCGGCCATGGAAGGGACGGTCTCCCTGCGTATCGACGACGGGCAGATCCCCGACCTCAGCCCCGGGGCCGGGCGGCTGTTCGGGCTGCTCAGTGTCACCACCCTGCCGCGCCGGCTGGCCCTGGATTTTTCCGATATCTTCGGACGCGGCTTCGCCTTCGATCGCCTGCGCGCGGACCTGGACCTGGCCGACGGCGATGCCCACATCCAGCGTTTTGACATCGATGGGCCGGCGGCCAAGCTGGCTCTGGACGGGCGCATCGGGCTGCGCGATCGCGACTATGATCAGACCGTGCAGGTGACCCCGCGGCTGGGGGCCACCATGCCCATCGTGGGCTTTATCTTTGGCGGGCCGGTGGGTGCGGCGGCCGGCTGGCTGGCGGACCAGGTCGCGGGAGATGAGGTGGAGCGCGCAACCCGGTACAGTTACCGGGTGACCGGGCCCTGGGACGACCCCGTGGTGGAACGCCGGGGCGCGGAGTAGGCAGGCGACGGAGCAGACTAATGGCGATTGAGGATGACAAGCGGGTACGGGCAGCGGCCATCCAGATGGTCTCCGGGCCCAATCTGGCCGGTAATCTGGCAGAGGCCGAGCGGTTGGTCGCCCAGGCGGCGGAGCGCGGCGCGCGCCTGGTGGTGCTGCCCGAGAACTTCGCCCTGATGGGGCGGCGCGAGGCCGACAAGCTGGACGTGGCGGAGGAAGAGGGCAGCGGCCCAATCCAGGACCTGCTCGCCAAATTGGCGATCCGCCACCGGGTGCACCTGGTGGCGGGTACCATTCCGCTACGCAACGGCACCCCCGGAAAAGTGCGCGCGGCCTGCCTGCTGTTCGGTCCGGACGGCCGTCGCCTGGCGCGCTACGACAAGATTCACCTGTTCGACGTGGGGGTCAGTGACAGCGAGGCCTACCGCGAGTCCGACACCCTGGAGGCGGGGCGCCGGCCGGTGGTGGTGGACACCGAACTGGGCCGGATCGGCCTGGCTGTCTGTTACGATGTGCGCTTCCCGGAGCTCTTCCGCGGGATGGCCGAGCAGGGCATGGAGATCCTGGCCCTGCCCTCCGCCTTCACCGCCGTCACCGGTGCCGCCCACTGGCGCACCCTGGTGACCGCCCGGGCCATCGAGAACCTCTGCTTTGTCGTCGCGCCCGACCAGGGCGGCCGGCACGCCAGCGGCCGTGAGACCCACGGCGACAGCCTGATCGTCGATCCCTGGGGGATCGTGCTGGACAGCCGGGCCAAGGGCGCCGGCGTGGTGGTGGCCGACCTGGACCTGCAGCGCCAGGCGGAGATCCGCCGCCGTTTCCCGGTGCTGGAGCACCGCCGAATCTGATCGTCCACTGCCCTGCCCGTGGCCCGCCGGCCCGGGCAGGCGACCAAGGGGCATCGCCCCCGGAGCTGATCCATGAGTGCAGTAGTCGACCGACTGGACATCGCCCGCCAACGGATACTGGCACCGGCCGGGCTGGAGGAACAGCACCTGGAACAGGCCTTCGGCCGGCTGATGGGGCCCGGCGTGGATGCCGCCGATATCTACTTCCAGGCTGCCCGCAGCGAGGGCTGGGTCATGGAGGACGGCCGGGTGCGCGAGGGCACCCGGGGCATCGACCAAGGGGTGGGCGTGCGCGCCATCAGCGGCGAGCAGACCGGTTTTGCCTACTCCGACGAGATCGTCCTGCCGGCCCTGCTTGAGGCCTCCGGCAGCGCGCGCGCCATCGCGCGCAGCGGTCAGAGCGCCCGCCTGCAGGCCTGGCAGCGGGGTAGCGGACACAACCTTTACCCCTCGGACAACCCGCTATCGGGCATGAGCGCCGACGACAAGGTGGCCCTGCTCAAGGCAGTGGACGCCGAGGCCCGCGCCCAGGACCCGCGGGTGGAGCAGGTCATCGCCACCCTGGGCGGGGTGCACGAGACCATGCTGGTGGCCAACGCCGACGGCACCCTGGCTGCCGATGTCCGGCCGCTGGTGCGCTTCAACGTCAGCGTGCTGGTGCGCGAGGGCGACCGGCGCGAGAACGGTACCGCCGGTGGCGGTGGCCGGGTGAGTTACGGCTACTTCGTGGACGGCGACCGCGCCCTGGGGTACGCCCGCGAGGCGGTCCGTCAGGCGCTGGTCAACCTGGAGGCCGAGGAGGCCCCGGCCGGCTCCATGCCGGTGGTGCTGGGCCCGGGCTGGCCCGGGGTGTTGCTGCACGAGGCGGTGGGCCACGGCCTGGAGGGCGACTTCAACCGCAAGGGCACCTCCGCCTTTGCCGGGCGCATGGGCGAGCGGGTGGCCTCGCCGCTGTGCACCGTGGTGGATGACGGCACGCTCGCCAACCGCCGTGGCTCGCTCAACGTGGACGACGAGGGCACGCCCACCAACTGCACCACCCTGATCGAGAAGGGCGTGCTCAAAGGGTTCATGCAGGACAAGCTCAACGCCCGGCTGATGGGCACGCAGTCCACCGGCAATTGCCGGCGAGAATCCTTCGCCCACCTGCCGATGCCGCGCATGACCAATACCTACATGCTCCCCGGTCCTCACGACCCGCAGGAGATCATCAGCTCGGTGGACTACGGGCTGTACGCGGTCAACTTCGGCGGCGGCCAGGTGGACATCACCTCCGGCAAGTTCGTCTTCTCTGCCAGCGAGGCCTACCTGATCGAGAACGGCCGCATCACCACCCCGGTCAAGGGGGCCACCCTGATCGGTAACGGCCCCGATGTCCTGACCCGCGTCAGCATGGTCGGCAACGACCTGGAGCTGGACGCCGGGATCGGCGTCTGCGGCAAGGAGGGCCAGAGCGTCCCCGTCGGCGTGGGTCAGCCCACCCTGAAAGTGGACGCCCTCACCGTGGGCGGTACCCGCAACTAGCCGAAGGCAAAGGACACCCCGAATGAGCGACACCGTCACCGCGACAACGCAGTCCAGCCGTCTCCCCGCCAGCGCCGACATGGAGGCGCTCATCCAGCAGGCACTGGATACCGCCCGGACGCTGGGGGCAACCGGTGCCGACGCCGGGCTGGTCTTCGACCAGGGGCTTTCAGTGAATGTCCGCAAGGGCGAGGTGGACACCCTGGAGCACCACCGTGACCGCGGTATGAGCGTCACGGTCTATTTCGGGCAGCGCAAGGGCAGCGCGAACACCGCCGACTTCCGGCCGGAGTCCCTCCGCGAGACCGTGCAGGCCGCGTGCGATATCGCCCGTTATACCTCGGAGGACCCGGCCCACGGCCTGGCCGACGCCGACCTCATGCCGCAATCGTTGCCGGACCTGGATCTGGAACACCCCTGGGCGCTCACGCCCGAGGAGGCGATCGATCTGGCGCGTCGTTGCGAGGCCGCCGGCCTGGCCGAGAAGGGCATCACCAACTCCGAAGGGGCGGGGGTGGCTACCCACCATGCCCTCAAGGTCTACGGCAACAGCCACGGCTTTGTGGGCAGCTACGCCGGGACCCGGCACAGCATGAACTGCGTCATGGTTGCCGGCGAGGGCGATCACATGCAGCGCGATTACTGGTTCACCGTCGATCGCGCGCCCAACGCGCTGGAACGGGCCGAGGACGTGGGCCGGGAGGCCGCCCGTCGCACCCTGGCGCGAATGGGGGCCCGCCGGCTGGGCACGCAGCGTGTGCCGGTACTCTTTGCACCGAACATGGCGCGCGGCCTGGTCGCCCACTTCCTGGGGGCCATCCGGGGGGGCGCGCTCTACCGCAAGGCCTCCTTCCTCCTCGACCACCTGGGCGAGTCCGTCTTTCCCGAGTTCGTGCAGATGCGCGAAGAACCCCACCGGCCCCGGGGCATGGGCAGTGTGCCCTTCGACGGCGAGGGCGTGGCCACGCGGGAGCGTGAGCTGGTCCGCGACGGCGTGCTGCAGGGGTACGTGCTGGACAGCTACTCGGCGCGCCGGCTCGGCATGCAGACCACGGGCAATGCCGGCGGGGTGCACAACCTGGTGGTGGCGCCGGGCCAAGATGACCAGGCGGCGCTGCTCCGGCGAATGGGTACCGGCCTGCTGGTGACCGAGATGATGGGGCAGGGCATTAACCCCGTGACCGGCGATTACTCGCGGGGCGCCACGGGCTTCTGGGTGGAGAACGGCGAGATCGCCTACCCCGTCCAGGAGATCACCGTCGCCGGCAACCTGAAACAGATGTACGCGGGCCTGCAGGCGGTGGGCAGTGACGTGGACCGGCGCGGTAACGTGTACACCGGGTCGCTGCTGCTCGATGAGATGACGGTGGGCGGGGAGTAACGCGCCCCGCCCACGGGCGCCACCGCGACCTGCCGCAGGAGCGGCGCGCGGGCGCGCGCCCCGACGGGCAGGGGACTTAGCGGCGGTCGTCCAGCTTGCCGAAGCGGGTGGACAGCACCTTCTCCAGCTTGCTGATGGCGGTACGGGCGGCGTCGTAGACGTCGTCCTCGGTGGCGCTGGCCATCACCGGGTCCAGGCCGTTGGGGCGCGCCTCAATCCGCACCTCCTTGTTGACCCCACCTTTGGGGCCGTTGATGTCGCTCATGTGGATCTCAAGCCGGGTGAGGCGATCCCCAAAGCGCTTTTCCAGCACGCCCAGGCTCTCCTTGATGTGCTGCTCCAGCGCATCCGAGTGGTGGACGCCGTCGCCGGGGTTGATCTGGATCTGCATGTTGTCTCCTTGGGTTTTCAGTGAAAGTCAGCGATAGCGGTCGGGGGCCAACGGGGCCATGTCCAGCCCGGGGGTCTCACCGGAAAGGCGCTGCGCCAGCAGGTGAGAGACGCCACAGGCGAAGGTCCAGCCCAGGTGGCCGGTACCGCTGTTGAGGTACAGGTTGGGCACGGCGGTTTCCCCCACGATGGGTGGGCCGTCCATGCTCATGGGCCGCAGCCCGCACCAGTCCTCTCGGGTCTCGGGGGCGATATGATCCCGCAAACCGGGGAATGTCGCCAGTACGTTGTTCAGTACATTGTCACAGCGCGCCTTGCGCAGTGACAAATCGTAGCCGGTGAACTCCGCAGTTCCGGCCATGCGCACCCGCCCGCCCAGCACCGAGAGCACCACCTTGCGCTCGTCGTCGATCAGCGGGATGCGCGGCGCGCCGGCCCAGTCGGGGGCGTGGATGGTTACCGAATAGCCCTTAACCGGGTAAATGGGGACGCGCAGGCCCAAGGGGCGGGCCAGTTGCGGCGTGTAGCTGCCGGTGGCCAGCACCCAGGCGTCGCCGGTCATCTCGCCCTGGGCGGTGCGGGCCGCGACGATGCGCCCGCCCTCGGTACGCCAGCCCTCCACGGTGCAGTTGTTGACCAAGTGGACGCCGTGGCGCTCCCGGGCCAGTTCCGCCAGGCGCTGGGTGAACAGGCAGGCGTCGCCGCTTTCATCCTCCGGGTAGTAGATGGCGCCGGCCAGCTGATCGGCGGCGTCGGCGTAGGCCGGGTCCAGCTCGACGGTGGCCGCCGGGTCGAGCAGCCGGTACCGCACCCCGACCTCGTCCATATGGCGGGAGGCCTCGGCTGCGGCGTCCAGTGTGGCCTGGTCATTGAAAACCTTGAGGATGCCGTTCTGCGCGTCGTCGTAGCGCAGGCCCGTCTCGGCGCGCAGGGCCCGCAGCCGCTCCAGGCTGTACACGGCCAGGGCGGCGTTAACCCGCAGGCTGTGCTCGTGATGCCGGCGACGGCTGTAACGCAGGAACCCCAGCCCCCAGCGCATCAGGCCGGGCAGGGCGTGGGGCCGCAGCAGCAGCGGGGAGTTCTCGCGACCGATCCAGCGCAGCAGGTCCCAGAGGACGCCTGGGCTGTTCCAGGGCTCGGCGTGACTGGCATGCAGCAGCCCGCCGTTGGCGTGACTGGTCTCGTCGGCCATGGAGGCGGCGCGCTCCAGGACTGTCACCTCGTGTCCGCGTTCCGCCAGGTACCAGGCGGTCGTGATACCGATCACGCCACCACCCACCACAGTTACCTTCATCGGGCCTCCTTGTGTTGTCCCGATCCTCAGCACTTCAGTTGATCAGGTTATACACCCTTTGGACAAGCATCGTCCCGTGGATGTATCCACAGAACCTGTGGATAACATTGTGGAGGAATCGGGGACACCCGCCGCAGAGCCAGTCAGCACCTCGCAGGCTGTCAGATTGGTGCAATATTGATCAAAACAGAGAAGCAGCTATAAATCAGCAATTTACCAGTTTTCGGGGTGCGGCAGTGGCAAGCAATCAGGCACTTGCAGGCCCTTGACAAGGCGTGATCGGGCAATGTGCATAAAACGGTGTTACCGGAGCAGCAGCCCGTCGCCGATGACCGCCAGGGCAGACAGGGTACAGAGGACCAGCAGGACCGGCCGGACCCGGCCGGCATCCACCCAACTGACCGCGTGCCGGGAGAGGGCCAGCCCGGCCAGGGCGGCGGGGGTCAGGGCGAGCGAGAGCAGCAGTTCGTGGCGGCCGAAGTGCCCCAGCAGGGCCAGTCCGGCCACGGACATCACGGTACCGATCAGGAAAAAGCCGCCCAGGTTGGCCCGCACGCGCTGACCCCGGGCGTTCTGGTAGACCAGGGCCATGGGCGGGCCGCCGATTGAGGTGCTGGTCCCCATGAAACCGGAGAGGAAACCCGCTGCCAGCAGCTTGTTGCGGGTCGGGGTGAGGTGCCAGTGGGAGAGGCTGGCAGCCACCCCCAGCAACACGGAGGCGCCAAGAATGAGAGAGAGGAGGTCGCGCGAGGCGAACCCCAGTATCCACAACGCCAGCGCCATGCCGGGCAGCCGGCCCACCAGCGCGCTGCCCAGCTCCCCGATGGCAAGCCCGGAGCGGTTGCGCCAGACGATGATCAGGGAGATCACCATGGCCAGGAACAGGATCGGCCCGGGGACTAGAGCGGGGTGGATGAGAAAGAGCAGGGGGGCGGCGATCAGGGCCAGGCCGAACCCCAGTGCCCCCTGCACAAAGCAGCCGAAGGCGACCAACAGGGAGGCCAGCACAAGTTGCAGGAGGCTCAGTTCCAACGGGCGCCCTCTCGGTGACTGCGGAAGGCGGCCGAGTATAGCAGAGGGGTGCGCCCGTCAGTCCGCGGGCAGCAGCCGCAACAGCGGCGTGCTGCTGCGGTCCGGCAGCACGTAAAGGTGGCCGTCCGGCGCCACGCGCACGTCCCTGATGCGCCAGTCCAGGTCCTCCAGCAGCCGTTCCTGTTCCACCACCTCGGTGCCGTCAAGGCGCAGGCGCTCCAGGTGGCGGTGGGCGAGTGCGCCGACGAACAGGTCGCCCTCCCACCGGGGAAAGGCATCACCCTGGTAGAAGGCCATGCCGGAGGGGGCGATCGACGGTGTCCAGTGGTGAATGGGGGGCTCCATGCCGGCCACCGGTGGGTCCGGCGCGATCTCCGGCCCGTGGTATTCGGTGCCAAAGGTGGCCTCGGGCCAGCCGAAGTTGACCCCGGGTTTCGGCAGGTTGATCTCGTCGCCACCGCGCGGGCCGTGCTCGTGCAGCCAGACGGCCCGGGTCTCGGGGTGCAGGACCATGCCCTGGGCATTGCGGTGGCCGTAGCTGTAGATGGCCGGCTCGGCGTCGTCTTTGTCCACGAAGGGGTTGTCGGACGGAATGCTGCCGTCGTCGCGCAGGCGCAGCAGCTTGCCGTGGTGATTGTCCAGTTGCTGGGCGCGGTCGCGCCGGCCGCGATCGCCGATTGTCAGGTACAGGTAACCGTCATCGTCAAAGACGATCCGCGAGCCGAAGTGGCGGCCGCCGCCGGAGTAGGGTGTGGCGGCGTAAAGCTTCTCGAAGTCTTTCAACTGGTCGCCGTCGAGTACACCGCGGCCCAGGTGGGTAGTCATGCCGCCCCGGCCGTAGGCGGAGTAGGTGAGATAGACGGTGGCGTTGTCCGCGAAGTTCGGGTGCAGGGCCACGTCCAGCAGGCCGCCCTGACCGCTGGCGGCCACTTCGGGAGTGCCGCTGACGCGCTGCCGCTCGCCGGTGTCCCGGTCCACGCGGTTCAGGTGCCCGGGGCGTTCGGTCACCAGCAGGTCGCCGTCGGGCAGAAAGGCCAGCGCCCAGGGGTGGCTGAAACCCTGGCCCAGGCGCTCGATCTGGAAGCGGTGGTGCTGGCTGTCCTCAATGTCGGCAGCCAGCGGCAGTGCGGGGGCGGCAAGCGCGATGCCCCCGACGCCGATCAGCGCTGCGGTGGTCATCAGGTTGCGCATGGGCCGCCCCTCCGTTTCAGTCCAGCAGGTCCAGGTTACGCACCGCGCCCTTGTCGGCACTGGTGGTCAGTTTAGCGTAGGCCTTCAGGGCCGTGGTGACCTTGCGCTGGCGGGGTGCGGCCGGTTTCCAGCCCTCGCGCCCGCGGGCGTCCATCGCCTCGTGGCGGCGGGCCAGTTCCTCGTCGCTGATGTCGATGCGGATGCTGCGCTTGGGGATGTCGATGCAGATCCGGTCGCCCGGCTCGATCAGCCCGATGTTGCCCCCCTCGGCGGCCTCCGGGGAGACGTGACCGATGGAGAGCCCCGAGGTGCCGCCCGAGAACCGGCCGTCGGTGATCAGCGCGCAGTCCTTGCCCAGCCCGCGGGACTTCAGGTAGCTGGTGGGGTAGAGCATCTCCTGCATGCCCGGCCCGCCGCGCGGCCCCTCGTAGCGGATGATGACCACGTCGCCCTTCTTCACCTGACCCGCGAGAATCCCCTCCACGGCGGCGTCCTGGCTCTCGAAGATCACCGCCGGCCCCTCGAAGGTGAGGATGGACTCGTCCACCCCGGCGGTCTTCACGATGCAGCCGCGCTCGGCCAGGTTGCCGTAGAGCACCGCCAGCCCGCCGTCCCTGCTGTAGGCGTGCTCCAGGGTGCGGATGCAGCCGCACTCCCGGTCCAGGTCCAGTTCCTCGAAGCGGGTGGACTGGCTGAAAGCGGTCTGGCTGGGCACGCCGGCCGGGCCGGCCTTGAAGAAGTCGTGAACCGCTGGGTCGTCGGTGCGCTTCACGTCCCAGCGCTCCAGGGCATCGGCCAGGGTGTTGCTGTGCACGGTGGGCACGGTGGTATCCAGCAGCTTGGCCCGGTCCAGTTCGCCGAGGATGCCCATGATGCCGCCGGCGCGGTGCACGTCCTCCATGTGGAAAAGCGGGGTGGCCGGGGCCACCTTGCAGAGGTTGGGCACCTTGCGGGAGAGCTTGTCGATGTCGACCATGTCGAATTCGACTTCGCCCTCCTGGGCGGCGGCCAGCAGGTGCAGCACGGTGTTGGTGGAGCCGCCCATGGCAATGTCCAGGCTCATGGCGTTGCGGAAGGCGGAGCGGCTGGCGATGTTGCGCGGCAGGCAGCGCTCATCGTCTTGCTCGTAGTAGCGCCGGGCCAGTTCCACCACGGTGCGGCCGGCGTCGCGGAAGAGGCGCTCGCGGTCGGCATGGGTGGCCAGCAGCGAGCCGTTGCCCGGCAGGCTCAGGCCCAGGGCCTCGGTGAGGCAGTTCATGGAGTTGGCCGTGAACATGCCTGAGCAGGAGCCGCAGGTGGGGCAGGCGGAGCGCTCGTAGATGGCCACGTCCTCGTCGGAGACGTCGGGGTTGGCGGCGGCCACCATGGCGTCCACCAGGTCGGTGGAGATCTCCTCGCCGCTGGCCAGTTTGGTCTTGCCCGCCTCCATGGGCCCGCCGGAGACGAACACCACGGGGATGTTCAGCCGCATGGCGGCCATCAGCATGCCGGGGGTGATCTTGTCGCAGTTGGAGATGCACACCAGCGCGTCAGCGCAGTGGGCGTTGACCATGTACTCCACGGAGTCGGCGATGATGTCGCGGCTGGGCAGGCTGTAGAGCATGCCGTCGTGGCCCATGGCGATGCCGTCGTCCACGGCGATGGTGTCGAACTCCTTGCCCACGCCACCGGCCTTCTCGATCTCGTCGATCACCAGCTGGCCCAGGTCCTTCAGGTGGACGTGGCCGGGCACGAACTGGGTGAAGGAGTTGGCGACGGCGATGATCGGCTTCTCGAAGTCGCCATCCTTCATGCCGGTGGCCCGCCACAGGGCGCGGGCGCCCGCCATGTTGCGACCGGCGGTGGACGTCTTGGAGCGATACTGCGGCATGCTAGACCTCTGCGTTCAGGAATTCTTGGTTAGCCGTTCATTATTGGACCTTGCCGGGCCGAGGGGAAGCCCCGGTTCACGGCGCCCCATCGGGTCGCTGGCGTTCATGCAGCCAGAAGACCTCTTCGCCGCCACCCTGGCGGGCGATGCAGCGGGCCGCAACGAACAGCAGGTCGGACAGGCGATTCATGTAGCTGAGCAGCGGCTCGCTGACCGGGCCGTCGCTGGCATTCAGCGCGACCACCAGTCGTTCCGCCCGCCGGCAGATGGCCCGGGCCAGGTGGCAGTGGCTGGCGGCCGGACTCCCCCCCGGAAGGATGAACTCCTTGAGCGGCGGCAGGTCGCCGTTCAGGTCGTCCAGCAGGGCTTCCAGCGCTTCCACCTGGGCGGTGTCCACCGACTGGTAGCCGGGCAGGCTAAGCTCGGCACCCATATCGAACAGTCGGTGCTGTACCGGTGCCAGGGCCTCGCGGACACGTTCGGGCACCTCCTGCGACAGGACGATGCCCAGGGCGCTGTTCAGCTCGTCCAGGGTGCCGATGCACTCCATCCGCAGGTCGGCCTTGGAGAGGCGGCGGCCATCGGCCAGGGCGGTGGTGCCCTGGTCACCGGTGCGGGTGTAGATCTTGCTCAGGCGGTTGCCCATGTGTGCTCCCGGGTGGGTTGGTGGGTGGTCGCGTATTTTACCAAGGGCGACCGTCGGTTGCCCGCCGCGGTAGCCTGTTGCGGAACCGGACCACACCCTGGACGCTTTCAGATATGCCCGCTGACCCCGTTTGCACGCCCCGCTGCCCCCTGTGCCACGCCCCCGGGCCGGCCCACTTCGCGAGCCTGCGCGAGGGCGAGTACTGGCGCTGCCCGGCCTGTGGGCTGACCTTTCTGCACCCGGACTGGCATCCCGATGCCGCGGCCGAGCGGGCGCAGTACGAGACCCACGAGAACGATCCGCTCGACCCCGGCTACCGGCGGTTCCTCGCCCGGCTGGCCGACCCGTTGGTGGCGCGGCTCCCGGCGGGGGCGGAGGGGCTGGATTACGGCTGCGGGCCGGGGCCGGCCCTGGCGATGATGCTGCGCGAGGCGGGTTTCCCCACCGCGGTCTACGATCCCTTCTACGCGCCGGACACGGCACTGCTGAAAAGGCAGTGGGATTTCATTACCTGCACCGAGGTGGTGGAGCATTTTCACCACCCGGGGGCGGAGTTCGACCGCCTCCATGATCTGCTCCGGCCCGGGGGGTGGTTGGGGGTGATGACGGAGCTGTTGTCGGACGACGCCCGCTTTGCCGGCTGGCGCTACCGGCGCGACCCCACCCACGTGGTCTTTTACACGGATGCGGTACTGACCTGGATCGCCGCGCGTTACGGCTACGCGCTGTACCGGCCGGGGCGGAACGTGGCGCTGTTCCGCAAGCCGTGATGGCTGGCTGCAGCGGGCGACGCACTGCTCGCGCTGGGTTGCCTTGTCTAACGGGTCGGCCCGGCATTCCAGCAGTCGCTCCTTGAGTCGGTGGATATCCGGTTCTTCAATGTCAGTCATGGAGCCAACATAACCCAGTGGTCTGGCGTCGTGTGTTGAGGGAGGTTTCAGTGATGCATATCGGCAATGTTGAAGTGGAGTGCCAGCAGGGCGATATCGCCGGCCAGCTGGGTATTGATGCCGTGGTGAATGCGGCGAATGCGCAGTTGAGATCGGGGGGCGGAGTGGCCGGGGCCCTGCACCGCGCGGCCGGCCCGGGGCTGGCGGAGGAGTGTCGCCCGCTGGCACCGATCAACCCGGGGCAGGCGGTGATCACGTCGGGGCATGAACTGCCCAATCCCTACGTGATTCACACCCTGGGCCCGGTCTACGGGGTGGACGAGCCGGCGGAGGATCTGCTGGCGGCCTGCTACCGCAATTCGTTGCAGCGTGCTGAGGAGCAGGGGTTGCGCTCGGTGGCCTTCCCCGCGATCTCCACCGGGGCCTTCGGTTACCCTCTGGAGCCGGCGATCCGGGTCGCCGTGGATACCGTGTTGCGGGAGGCGCCGTCACTGGAATACGTGCGCCGGGTGCGTTTTGTGCTGCACGACGCCGGGCTGCGGGACCAGTTCGAGCGCATCCTGACGGAGATGGCGCAGCGGCGTTGACCCGCGGTGCCGCGGTCAGCGGCGGCGCTCCAGGGTCTGGTAGGTGAGGGGCCAGCCGTTGGTCTCGTCGCTGGGGGGCTGGTGCTCGGCGACCACCTCCCAGTCGGCGAGGTCGATCTCGGGGAAATACGTGTCGCCGGCCACCTCGGCATGGATGCGGGTGAGCTCCAGCCGATCGGCGTCGGGAAGGAAACGCCGGTAGATGGCCTCGCCGCCTATGATCATCACCTCTTCCACGTCGCCGGCGGCGGCCAGGGCGGCCGCGGGGTCGTGGACCACGGTGCAGCCCTCGGCCTGCCAGTCCCGTTGCCTGGTCAGCACGATGTTGTGGCGGCCGGGCAGCGGGCGGCCGATGGATTCGTAGTTGCGCCGGCCCATGATGATGGGGCGCCCACGGGTGCGGGCCTTGAAGTGCTGGAGATCCGCCGGAATCCGCCAGGGCAGGTCGTTGTCGCGACCAATGACCCCGTTGTCGGAGAGGGCGGCGATCAGGGTGATTTCGGGGCGTCGGTGCATGGGGTTCCGATTCCTTCAGCCGGGTAGCAGCAGGGGTAAGAGCGGGAGGATGAGCGCGGTGAGGATCCCGGCCAGGCCGAGCCCGAGCCCGGCGAAGGCCCCGGCGAGCGCGCTGATCCCAAAGGCCTGGGCGGTACCGAAGCCGTGGGCGGCCACGCCCAGGGCGAACCCCTGGACGCTCTCGTCGCGCAGGCGCAGTACGCGAAAGACCAGCGGGGCGGTGATGCAGCCCATGGTTCCGGTGATGAGCACCAGGCCGGCGGTGAGCGAGGGCAGGCCGCCGATCTTTTCGGCGATGCCCATGGCGATGGGCGAGGTGACCGACTTGGGGGCCAGCGACAGCAGTGTCTCCCGGCTGGCACCCAGCGCCAGCGCCACCCCCACCGCGCTCAGGGCGGCCGTCGCGGCGCCCACCGTGCCGGCCACCAGCAGCGGGACCAGCAGTTGCCGGATGCGAGCCAGGTGGTCGTAGAGGGGGATGGCCAGGGCCACGGTGGCCGGCCCAAGCAGAAAGTGGATGTACTGGGCGCCATCGAAGTAGGTCTGGTACTCGATGCCGGTCACCCAGAGAAAGCCCATGAGCAACAGGATGGCGGGCAGCACCGGGTGGGCCAGCGCGTGGCGACCGGTGCGTTCCCAGAACCAGGTGGCCGCCAGGAATGCGAGCAGGGTGGCGGTGAGCCCCAGCAGGGGGCTGTCCGACAGGAACACCCAGAAGGCGCCCAGCTCATCCGTCATGGTGGCGCCTCCTTTGCAGCCGTTGCAGCACCCAGCCGGTCGCCGCAAGGGTCAGCACCGTGCTGACCAGCAGGCCGACCAGGATCGCCAGCCAGTCCTGACCAATCAGGTGCATGTGGGCCATGAGGCCGACCCCCGCCGGGACGAACAGCAACGCCAGGTAGGCAAGCAGCCCCTCGCCGGCCAGGCGCAGGCCCTTCGGCACGCCGCCCATGGCCACCAGGGTGGCAAACAGCAGCAGCATGCCGATTACCGGTCCCGGGATGGGCAAATACAGCACCCGCGAGAGGAACTCGCCCACCAGCTGAAAGACCAGCAGCATGGCGAAGCCGTGGAGCATCGGGTCAGTCCGCCGTGGTCGCGTGTTCGCGCAGCGAGATGACCGGCCAGTCCCTGTCCAGGGCCGTGTCGCGCAGGACCGGGTCCGGGTCCACCGCCACCGGGTGGTCCACCTGCTCCAGCAGGGGCAGGTCGTTGTGCGAGTCACTGTAGAACCAGGTCTGTTCCGGTTGGCCGCCGTGCCGGCCCAGCCATTCGTCCAGGGCCCGGACCTTGCCTGCCTGGAAGGTGGGGGTGCCCACGTGGTGGCCCGTGTAGCGGCCCTCGCGCCATTCGGGTTCCGTGGCCAGCAGGGTGTCGACGCCGAGGAGATCGGCGATGGGTTCCGTGACGAACCGGTTGGTGGCGGTGATGATCATCAGTTGGTGGCCCTGCGCCCGGTGCTCGTCCAGCAGTTGCTCACCGGCCGGCAGCACGATCGGGCGGATGTACGTCTCGATGAAGTCGCGCCGCCATTCCCAGAGTCGCTCCGGCGGGTTCTCCGCCAGGGGCTTCAGGGTGAAGCGCAGAAAGGCGTCGATATCAAGGCGACCGGCCTGGTAATCCTCCAGGAACTGATTGTTGACAGCGCGGAAGCGTTGTTCGTCCACCAGTCCCCGGTCGACCAGGAACTCGCCCCAGAGGTGATCGCTGTCGCCTGCCAGGAGGGTGTTGTCCAGATCAAAGATCGCCAGCTTCATGTCGTGTTCCATTGGGCTTGCAAAGGGCCTATGTTAGCAGGCGGGTAAAACCGGGTGGATGCCCATGCGGCGGGTGCCGGTACACTTGTTAAAACGCCGATTTGTTTGCACTGGCTCGGCTGTGAAAGAATAACGTAGGGCACCAGCTGGCTTGGGGTTTCTTAAGTGGTTGATTCGGATGGTTTTAGGCCAAATGTCGGGATAATCCTGGCGAATGCGGCGGGCAAGGTCTTCTGGGCCCGGCGCATTGGTCAGAATGCCTGGCAGTTCCCCCAGGGCGGGATCAAGGCCCATGAGACCCCCGAGGAGGCCCTTTATCGCGAGCTGGAAGAGGAAGTCGGGCTGGGCCCGGGGGATGTGGAGATCATGGGCTGCACCCGTGGTTGGTTACGCTACCGCCTTCCGCGCCGCCTGATCCGCAACCACAGCCGGCCGATCTGCATCGGCCAAAAACAGGTCTGGTACCTGCTCCGGCTGGTCAGCGATGAGAACCAGGTGCAACTGGACCGCTCCGGCCACCCCGAGTTCGACCACTGGCGCTGGGTGCATTACTGGCACCCGGTAAAGGAGGTGGTCTTCTTCAAGCGGCGGGTCTATGTCCGGGCACTGCAGGAGCTTGGCCCGCTGCTGTTTCCGGACGGCCTGCCGCACCGGCCCGCCTCCAGCCGCCCCAGGGGCTCCGCCCACCCGCGCGGCCGGCGGCGCGCCTGAGTTCGGGAGTTACCGGCATGCTCGAGGTCCTGCATCGCATATCACGTGAGGTCAACGCCGCACCCGGGCTGCGCCAGGCACTCAGCATCATCGTAAAGCGGGTGGCGGACGCCATGCGCGTGGATGTCTGTTCCGTCTACCTGGCGGACCCGGAGACTGACCGGCTGGTGCTGATGGACACCCGTGGGCTCAACCCGGATGCGGTGGGCCGCGTCCGCCTGCGGCCCTCGGAGGGGCTGGTGGGGATGGTGGCCGAGCGTGGTGAGCCCATCAACCTGGACAACGCCTACGACCACCCGCGGTTTCGCTACTTCCCGGAGACCGGCGAGGAACTGTTCCACTCCTTCCTGGGCGTGCCCATCGTCCACTATCGCAAGCTGCTGGGCGTGCTGGTGGTGCAGCAGATGGCGGAGCGCCGCTTTGACGAGGATGACGTGGCCTTCCTGGTCACGTTGGGCGCGCAGCTGGCGGGCGCCATCGCCCACGCGGAGGCCAGCGGCGGCCTGGATAGCCTGCATAACGGTGACCCGGCCGGAAAGGGGCACATGCTGCAGGGGTTGCCGGCGGCACCGGGCGTGGCCATGGGTACGGCCGTGGTCCACGCCGCGCAGGCCGACTTGGAATCGGTACCGGACCGTGAGCCCGACGACATTGATGCCGAAAAGTCGCGGTTCATGGCGGCGGTGCGCGCCGTCCGCGAGGAGCTGCGCCGGCTCTCCGGCGAGTTGGAGGGCACGCTGTCCTCGGACGAGCACATGCTCTTCGATGTGTACCTGCGGATGCTCGACGATGACAGCCTGGTGGGCGAGACCATGCGGGCCATCGAATCGGGTAACTGGGCACCGGGTGGCTTGCGCCAGACTATCGGTCAGCACGTCCAGGTCTTCGAGGACATGGAGGACCCCTACCTGAGGGAGCGGGCCAGCGATATCCGTGACCTGGGCAGTCGTATCCTCGCCCGCCTGCGCGAAGACAGCGGCAAGGCGCGGCCCCTGCCGGACCGGGTCATCCTGGTGGGCAAGGAGGTGAGCGCCACCCAGTTGGCCGAAGTGCCGCAGGAGAACCTGGCCGGGGTGGTGTCCGCCACCGGGACCCGCAACTCCCACGTGGCCATTCTGGCCCGGGCCCTGAGCGTGCCCGCGGTGATGGGGGTGTCCGACCTGAGGGCGGGCCGGATGGACGGCAAGCCGGTGATCGTCGACGGGTACTCCGGCCGCTTCTACGTGCAGCCCAGCGAGGCCGTCCGCGAGGAGTACGAACGGCTGGCGCGGGACGAGGCGGAGTTCGCGGACAGCCTGGAAAGCCTGAAAGACCAGCCTGCGGAGACCCCGGACGGCTTCGGAATAAAGCTTCTGGCCAATACGGGCCTGATCTCCGATATCAACCTGTCGTTGGCCAGCGGATGCGATGGCATCGGCCTGCACCGCACCGAGTTCCCCTTTATTGTCCGTGATCGCTTTCCGGGCGAGGAGGAGCAGGCCATGCTCTACCGTCGCGTGCTGGAGTATTTCCGGCCCCGCCCGGTGGTGCTGCGCACGCTGGATATCGGGGGTGACAAATCGCTGCCCTACTTCCCGGTGCAGGAAGAGAACCCCTTCTTGGGCTGGCGCGGTATCCGCCTGACCCTCGACCACCCGGAGATCTTCCTGACCCAGCTCCGGGCCATGGTCCGCGCCAATATCGGCAACGGTAACCTCCGGGTCATGTTCCCCATGATCAGCCGGCTACACGAGGTGGACGAGGCCAAGGCGCTGCTGGCCCGGGCCGTGGAGGAGCTGCGCGAGGAGGGGATGGAGGTGGAGATGCCTCCGATCGGGGTGATGGTCGAGGTGCCCGCTGCCGTGGTGATGGCCGACAAGCTGGCCCAGAGGGTGGCCTTCCTCTCCGTGGGCACCAACGACCTCACCCAGTACCTGCTCGCTGTCGACCGGAACAATGCCCGTGTGGCCTCGCTGTATGACGAGTTGCACCCGGCAGTCCTGCAGGCCATCGCCGAGGTGGTGGAGGCCGGGCGGAAGCACGACTGCCCGGTCAGCGTGTGCGGCGGCATGGCCGGTGATCCCGCCGGTGCCATCCTGTTGCTGGCGTTGGGGGTCAACAGCCTGAGCATGAGTGTGGCCAGTCTCCTGCGCATTAAGTGGGTGGTGCGCAGCATGAGTCGCGAAAAGGCCACCGAGTTACTGACCCTGGCCCTGGAAATGGAATCGCCCGACGACGTCCGCGCAATGCTCAAGCGCGCGCTGGACGAGCAGGGCCTGGGTGGTTTGATCCGCGCGGGCAAGTAGGTTGGGAACCGGACTTCTTTGCAGTTGACAATGCCTCTCATTTAGATCTAACTTTGGATCTAACGAGGAGGTGGCCATGTACGTGTGTATCTGCAAAGCGATTACGGATCGTGACGTGCGGCAAGCCTTGGACGAAGGCTGCTGCTGCATGCGTGATCTCAAGGAGCGGTTGGGTGTCTGCAGCGCCTGCTGCAAGTGCGCGCCGGCGGCCAAGGCCCTGCTGGAGGAGCACATGGCGGATGCCGGGCTCGCGCGACTGGCCCGGAGCGTTGCCTGATTACACGGGGGTTTTCCGTCCCCGGTGGCATACTGCTAGACTCGGGTCATACCGGTTACATCCAATCCATCGCTGGGAGTGCACTGATGAAGGGCGACGCAAAAGTCATCGAATACCTCAACAAGGCGTTGAAGCTCGAACTCACCGCCATCAACCAGTACTTCCTGCATTCGCGGCTGGCGGATGACTGGGGGCTGACCAAGCTCGCCGAGAAGGAGTACGAGGAGTCCATCGACGAGATGAAGCACGCGGATGAGTTCATCCAGCGGATCCTCTTCCTTGGTGGCATGCCCAATTTGCAGGACTACGGCCGGCTGCGTATCGGTGAGAACGTGCGTGAGCTGCTTCAGGCCGACCTGGAGGGTGAGCACGAGGGGCGTGATCTCTACCGGGAGGCCATCGCCTACTGCGAACAGGTCAAGGACTACGTCAGCCGCGACCTGTTCAAGAAGATCCTCGAGGACGAGGAAGGCCACATCGACTGGCTGGAGACCCAGCTGGAGCTGATGGACCGCGTGGGCGAGCAGAACTACCAGCAGTCGCTGATGTAAGTCGGCCGGGCCGCAGCAGGCCCGCTCCATTGCCCACATCCCACGAACAGGGGGCGCTCCGGCAGGGCGCCCCCTGTTTCGTTCAAGATCGAATCGTCCCGCCGCCGTCCGTCAGAACGGCTTGACCACGGCGAGGATCACCACCGCGATCAGCACCAGCACCGGCAGTTCATTGAAGACCCGGTACCACCGGTGGCTGCGGGTGTTGCGATCCTCCCGGAAAACCCGCAGCAGGCGCCCACAGTAGAGGTGATAGCCGATCAGCAGGGCAACCAGCAGCAGCTTGGCGTGCAACCAGCCCTGCGTCAGCCAGCCCGGGATGAGCACCAGCAGCCAGATTCCCAGCCCCACCGCCACGATGGCGCTGGGCGTCATGATGCCGCGGTACAGCTTTCGCTCCATGACCTTGAAGCGTTCGATACCGGCGCGGTCCTCCGCCATCGCGTGGTAGACGTACAGCCGGGGCAGATAGAAGAGCGCCGCGAACCACGTGACCACCGCGATGATGTGAAAGGCCTTGATCCACAAGTACATGGTCAGCTGCGCTCCAGCATGCGTTCGATCTGGCCGCGCACGCGGTCCATGTCCAGAAGCCCGAGCCGCTGCCAGACCACCTTGCCGTCCGGGTCCACCAGGTAGGAGGTCGGCGTGACCCGGACCTCGCCGAAGGCCTGGGAGATGCTCCGGTCACTGTCATGGGCGATCAGGTAGCTCATCTCCCGCGCTTCGACGATGGCCTCGATCAGTTCCGGGTCGTCGTAGTGCATCGCCACGCCGACCACGGTGACTCCCCGTTCGGCCATCTCGTCGTGCAGGGCCTGCAGGTGGGGGATCTCATCGATACAGGTGGGGCAGTCGGTCGCCCAGAATGTCACCAGGACCGGTTGTCCCCGCAGTGAATCCAGGGAAACCTGCTCTCCCTCCAGCGTGGTGAAGGTGGCCTCCGGGCGGGATTTTCCTTCCCAGGGGGCGATCAGGACCAGCGCTACCGCGGCCGCGGCGATGACACCGATGGTGGCGACCAGCATTTTCCGGGTGTTGCTCATATCACTGCGCACTCCGCAATGTGTGCCAAACGGGAGTTCCAAGTTTACCGGGGGTGTGCGCTCCCGGGAATGATTTTCGCTGCCGGCAGCGTTACTGGAAGTACTGGTGTTCCAGGTCCTGCCGGGTGATCACCCCCAGGTAGCGGCGAATACCCGGAGCAATGGTGTTGACCACGCAGAGCGCCTCCACCTCCCGCTCCTGGAACAGGGCCAGGGCCTCGCGCAGGCTTGCCCGGTATTCGATGGTATCCGGCTCCAGCCGTTTGGCCGGTATCTGCAGCAGGTCCACCTCCATGGTGCTCTCCACCTGCAGATGGTGCAGCAGGTCAGTGACAGGGAGCAGGGCCTGCGGTGCCACGCCATCCCGGTCCATCATCAGGATCCAGCGCGGGTTTGTTGCCAGTGCCTGCTCGAGCGTCCGCCGGTCGGTGTGCCGGGGTACCACCACCAGGCGCCGGTCCATGATGCGCGCGATGCCCAGCCGGCTGAGCGCCTGGAACAGCGGATTGCTGCGGAAATCCAGGCCGCGTAGCCGGAGCTGGTGCAGGTAGACGGAGTCCTTTGCGAATACCTCGCCGGCCACCAGCACCGCCATGGCAATGGTGAGCATTCCCGGCAGGATGATGTTCGGATTGGCGGTCAGCTCCAGCATGGCGGTGAGTGCCGCCAGCGGCGCTCGCAGGGTGGCGCCCATCATCGCGCCGAGCCCCAGCATCACGTAAAGGCTGGGTTCGGAGGCCGCCGTTGGGAACAGCACCTGTGCCGCCTGACCCAGCAGGCCGCCGGCCGCCGCACCGATGACCACCGTGGGGCCGATCAGTCCGCCCGGTATACCCAGCCCGATGGCCAGGGTGCTGGCCAGCAGTTTGGCGATGACCAACGCAATCAGCGTCAGCGTGGCCACCTCGCCGAGCAGGATGAGGTTGACCGTCTCGTACCCCACGCCCATGACCTCGGGCAGCACCATGCCGATCAGCCCCACCGCCAGCCCCGCGAGCCCGGTCCGCAGCGCCAATGGCCAGCGGGTGAGGCTATTGCTGAAGAACATCAGGCTGTGGATGAAGGCGGCGGCCAGGGCGCCGATGAGCAGGCCGCAGACCAGCAGCCACCCCAGCTCCCCCAGGCTCTCCAGGTGCACGGCCGGGACAGAAAAGGCGGGGCTGCTGCCGTAGATGAGCTGCGTGATCACCGTGGCGGTGACGGCCGAGAGCATCACCGGCAGGAAACCGCTCAGGGTGTACTCCAGCATCACCACCTCCATGGCGAACACCACCCCGGCCAGGGGCGTGTTGAAGGTGGCGCCGATTGCGGCGGCCACCCCGCAGGCCACCAACGTGCGCAGGCTGTTGTTGGGCAGTCCCAGGCGCTGGCCGAGCAGGCTGCCGCTTGCCGCGCCCAGGTGGATGGCCGGCCCCTCCCGGCCCACGGAATGGCCGCTGATCAGGGCAGTGCTGGCCCCCACGAACTGGGCCACGGCGTTGCGCCAGTTCAGGTAGCCCTGGTGGTAGCCGAGCCGCTCGATGACGTGCACGACCCCGGTGCCGCGGTGCTCCGGGCGCAGCCACTGCAGGAAGAGACCGATTGCCACCCCGCCGAGCAGGGGCAGGAGCAGCCGCCAGTGGGGGGCCAGTTCCCAGAACTGCCCGGGCGAGCCCAGCAGCTGGCTCTGGCTGAACTCCACCAGGCTGCGGAAGGCAAGGATGACACCGGCCGTGGCCAGCCCGCAGAGCACCGCCAGGACGGACATCAGTCCGAGCGCATCGTGGGCGGAGAGGCGCAGGCGCAGGCCTTCAAGCCGCTGGTGCCAGCCGTTCATCGGCGGTGGTTCGCTTTTGTTGTGAGGAGACAGGCCATAGAATAGAGAGTTTACCGATTTGCAGAGGGCGAACCACCATGATCGAAGTCGGCATCGTCGGGGGCACCGGGTACACCGGGGTTGAGCTATTGCGTCTGCTGGCGCGCCACCCCCAGGCCCGGCTTCGCGTGATCACCTCCCGCGGCAATGCGGGTACGCCCGTGGACGAGATGTTCCCCTCGCTGCGCGGCGAAGTGGATATCCGCTTCACGGAGCCGGACCTGGATGCGCTGGCCGCCTGCGACCTGGTGTTCTTCGCCACCCCCAACGGCACCGCCATGAAGATGGTCCCGGACCTGCTGGCGCGCGACACCCGCGTGGTGGACCTGGGCGCGGACTTCCGGTTGCAGGACCTGGCCACCTGGGCCGACTGGTACGGGATGGAGCATGCCTGCCCGGAGCTGGTGGCCGAGGCGGCTTACGGGCTCCCGGAATTGAATCGGGAAGGGATCCGGGAGGCGCGCCTGGTGGCCAATCCGGGCTGCTACCCCACCGCGGTGGGTCTGGGCTGGCTGCCGCTGCTGGAGGCCGGGGGCATCGAGACGGATCGCCTGGTGGCCAGTTGCGTCTCGGGTGCCTCCGGTGCCGGGCGGGCGGCGAAGGTGGGCACGCTATTGTGCGAGGTCAACGAGAGCTTCAAGGCGTACGGTGCAGACGGTCACCGCCATCTGCCGGAGATCCGCCAGTCCCTGGAGCAGGTATGCGGCGGGGGTGTCGGGCTGACCTTTGTGCCCCACCTGGTGCCGATGACGCGCGGCATGCACGCCAGCCTCTACGCGACCGTGAAAGGTGACCCGGGTGACCTGCAGTTACTGTTTGAGCGCCGCTACGCTGACGAGCCCTTCGTGGATGTGCTGCCCGCCGGAGCTCACCCGGAGACCCGTACCGTGCGGGGCACCAACCTCTGCCGGCTGGCCGTGCGCCGGGCACCGGAGAGCGACCAGGTGATCGTGCTGTCGGTGATCGACAACCTCACCAAGGGGGCAGCCGGGCAGGCGGTCCAGAACATGAACCTGATGTTCGGGCTGGAAGAGACCGCCGGCCTGGACGCCCCCGCCGTCCTGCCATAACCCGAGTATCGTTCGGGGTAGTTGACCGGACGGCCGGGGCGGCTGACAATACCGGTAATGACGTTGCAACAGGCCCGGAGGCTTGTGAAATGAGTGAAACCGCACAGACTTACGACCCCACCGAAGACTTCCAGGTGCTGGTAGTCACCGACAGCGCGGCGGCCCGCGTTGCCCAGCTGATCGCCCAGGAAGAAACCGATGACCTGAAACTGCGGGTTTTCGTCAGCGGTGGCGGGTGTTCCGGTTTCCAGTACGGCTTCACCTTTGACGAGCGCATCGAAGAGGGTGACAGCATCGTGGAAAAGGATGGCGTCACCTTCCTGGTGGACCCGATGAGTAGCCAGTACCTAATGGGTGCCGAGGTGGATTTCGTCGAGGGCATCGAAGGCGAGCAGTTCGTCATTCGCAACCCGAATGCCACCACGACGTGCGGCTGCGGCTCCTCCTTCGCGGTCTGACACAGCTCACCGGCCGGCGACCGGCCTGAAAGGAAACCGCGGCGCCTTTTCCCGGGCCGCGGTTTTTTTATGCCCGCATGTTTTATGCCGGGGTGTCGCAGCCGGCAGGGTAGATCCCGCCCAGGGGGGCAGAGGCCCGGGCCCCTGTGACCTCCGGCAGATTGCCGGGCAGTCCGGCCAGGGTTCGACCGGCCAGCCAGGCGAAGGCCATCGCCTCCACCCAGTCCGGATCCAGGCCAATCGCCGAGGTAGGGGCCACCCGGCAACCGGGCAGCCGGTCGCCCAGGGCAGCGCTGATGGCGTCCATCAGCACAGGATTGTGCACGCCGCCCCCGCACACGTACAGCGCCGCCGCGCCAGGGAGGGCGCTGGCGAGTGCCCGTGTGACGCTTTCCGCGGTCAATGCGATCAGGGTGCGTTGGGTGTCCTGCGGCGCGGGGAGCGTGCTGCCCGCCTGCCGCGGGTGTGCCAACCAGTCCAGGTTGAAGTACTCGGGGCCCGTGCTCTTGGGGGGCGGCTGGTGGAAGTACGGGTCCTGCAGCAGGCGGTCGAGCAGACCCGTGTCCGTTCGGCCGGCCGCAGCCCAGCGGCCCTGGCGGTCATAGCCGGGCCCGCCAGGGTGATGCCGGCGGAACCAGGCATCCAGCAGCGTGTTGGCGGGGCCGGTATCGAAGCCGGTTACCGGATGTTCTGCCGCCCCGGGCAGCAGGGTCAGGTTGGCGATGCCACCCAGGTTCAGTACCGCCCGGTCCTGCCGCGGTTGGCGCAGGCAGGCGGCGTGGAAGGCCGGTACCAGCGGCGCGCCCTGGCCGCCGAGGGCCATGTCCCGTCGGCGGAAGTCCGCCACGGTGGTGATCCCGGTGCGCGCAGCGATCAGGGAGGGGTCGCCGATCTGCAGGGTGGTGGGAAAAGGGCCGTGGGGCCTGTGGTGAACGGTCTGTCCGTGGCTGCCCAAGGCGATGATGTCGCCGGGGGCAACTCCGGCTCGGGCCAGTAGCGCGAGGGTCGCGTCCGCGTGCAGCGCCGCCACCTGCTGATCCAGGTCGAGCAGGGCGTCCAGCCCCGTCTGACCGCTGACCCGGTGCAGGGCCGTGGCCAGCGGTGCCGGTATGGGGTGGTTGAGGGCGGTTACCAGGCTGGGGCGCCCAGCATCGAGTTGGACCAGTGCGGCATCCACGCCATCAATGCTGGTCCCCGACATAAGCCCCACGTAGAGCCCGTTTCGGGGGGCATGCCGGTTGCCTTGGGAGATCACTCCTCGCCCTGTTGCGCCACCTGCGTTGCCCCGTCTCTCTGGTCCCGTTCGAGCTGGGCCAGCATGGGGTGGGTGGTCGCGCGGAAGTCGGCCAGGTGCTTCTCGGGCACCGGGTCGGCCTTGGGCAGCGCCACCTTCAGCGGGTCCCGTGGGTCGCCGTTGACATGGAACTCGAAATGGAGGTGCGGGCCGGTCACCATGCCGGATGCGCCCAGATACCCCACTACCTGGCCCCGCTTCACCCGGTCGCCTTGGGACAGCCCGCTGGCATAACCGGACATGTGGGCGTACAAGGTGGTGTACTCGCTGCCATGCTGCACGATCACGGTGCGCCCATACCCGCCTTTCCAGCCCCGGTGAACCACCCGGCCCGGTCCGGTGGACCGGATGGGCGTGCCCACCGGCGCGGCGTAATCGGTCCCGTAGTGCGGGCGCCGCACTCCCAGCACCGGATGCTTACGGTTGAGGTCGAAGTGGGAAGTGATCCGATCGTAATCAATCGGGTGGCGGTTGAACGCGCGCCTCAGGCTCTCCCCCTCGGGGGTGAAGTAGTCTGCGTCACCCTCCGGCGGGGCGTAACGCACCGCTTGCAGGCGGTCCCCGCGATGAACCAGCTCCGCTGCGAGGATATTGCCGTCACGGACCTTTTCGCCGTTCTGGTGGACTTCCTCGTAAATGAGATGGAATTCGTCACCGGCGCGCAGGTCCCGTCCCAGGTCGACCTGCTGGCCGAAGATGGAGGCCAGCTGCATGATGACGCGGTTGCTGATGCCGGCCCGGCGGCCGGCAACGTAGATGGAGGAGTCCACCGTCGCGGAGGCGCGGGCGACCTTCCGTTCCTCGGCCTCCTGGTAGGTCTGTGCCACGAAGCCGTCATCCGCGCGCTCCACATGGAGCGTTTTCCCGCGGCTGTACTCGTAACGCAGTTGCGCGAGTCGGCCCTCGTCGTCGCGGATCACCTGGATGACGTCGCCCGGGTGCACACGCTGGAGCCGCTCCACCTCCTCGCCGGTCTGCATGAGGTCATGCACTTCGCGGGCAGTGAAGTCGGCGCGACTGAACAGCCGGGCCAGGCTGTCGCCGCTGCGCACTTCCAGCGACTCCCATTCCAACTCATCCAGCCGCGCCAAGGGGCTGACCGGCTCCGCGCTGTCCGCCCGGCCCGGCTCCGGGACCTCGGCTGCCCCGTTGGTCCAGTCCTCTTCGTTCATCCAGTCGCGGGACAGCGGTTCCGAGGCCCGCTCGGTTTCGTAACTGGCGTGGAGGAAGCCGCCCTGCGGCCACTCGATGCCCGCCAATTGCAGAGCATCAACAGTGGGTGCGGCGCGGTACTGGGGCATAGCGCTGGCTACGCCGGGCTCATCGCTGCTCGTCGGCGTGTCGCTGCCGGTCAGCGCTACCACGCCTACGGCCAGCCCGATGGCCCCCATGGCCAGCCAGCGCAGTTTGAAGGGTAAACGGTGGCCCGCGGCGTGTAGCTGGCGGGCGCGGGACTTGACGTCGAGATCGAATATGCGGGTGTTGGACACACCGGCCCCCGGGATTAGTTCTTGGGATTGGGGGAACCTTAGCCAGCTTCAGAGCCTCAAGTCAACGCATTAGCGCGCATTCTTTAACCTCGGTCTAGACATGGTGGTGTTTACTGCGCGCCATTTCGCTAGAATTCCCGCCCCTGTACGATAAATTGCCCATGGCCGGGTGCGCGGTCCCGCCGCACCCGCAGACCTGACTGATTGCGGAGGGAGTGACCCATGACCGAGGCCAATGACGCACTCGCACTGCTGCGCCGAGGTGCCGAGGAGATCCTGCTGGAGAACGAGTTAAAGGATAAGCTCCAGTACGATCGCCCGCTGCGCGTCAAGGCCGGCTTCGACCCCACCGCGCCGGATCTGCACCTGGGGCACACCGTGCTGATCAACAAGCTCCGCCAGTTTCAGGATTTGGGCCACCACGTCTATTTCCTGATCGGGGATTTCACCGGCATGATCGGTGATCCGAGCGGTAAGAGCGCTACCCGCCCGGCGCTGACCCGCGACGAGGTCATGGAAAACGCGCGCACCTACAAGGAGCAGATCTTCCAGGTGCTGGACCGCGAGCGAACCGAGGTCGTCTTCAACTCCGACTGGATGAACGGTTTCAGCGCCGCGGACATGATCCGGCTGGCCTCTCACCACACGGTGGCCCGGATGCTCGAGCGCGACGACTTCCACAAGCGTTACAGCGCCCGGCAGCCTATCGCGATTCATGAGTTCCTCTACCCCCTGGTTCAGGGTTATGACTCCGTGGCCCTGAAGGCGGACGTTGAACTTGGCGGCACCGACCAGAAGTTCAACTTGCTGGTTGGGCGGGAGTTGCAGAAGTCCTACGGTCAGCCGGCGCAGACGGTGCTGACCATGCCGCTGCTGGAGGGGCTGGACGGGGTGCAGAAGATGTCCAAGTCCCTCGGCAACTACGTGGGCATCAAGGAGCCCGCGGATGAGATGTTCGGCAAGCTGATGTCCATCTCCGATGACCTGATGTGGCGCTACTTCCTGTTGCTGAGCTTCCGGCCGGAGAGCGAGATTGACGCGCTCAGGCGCCAGGTGGAGGAGGGGCGCAACCCCCGCGACGTGAAGTTCGAGCTCGCCGAGGAGATCGTCACCCGCTTCCATGATGCCCGGGCGGCCGCGCGCGCGATGGAGACCTTCGTCGCGCGCTTTCGCAAAGGCGCTATGCCGGAGGATATGCCGGAGCACAGCCTGTCTGCCGACGGGCCGGAGGGCCTGCCCCTGGACCGCCTGCTCAAGGCTGCCGGGTTGGTGGGTAGCACATCCGACGCACGGCGGATGCTCAAGCAGGGAGCGGTCCGCATTGATGGTGAGCGGGTGGAGGACCAGCGCCTGGTAGTGCCGGCCGGTGAGGCGCACGTCTACCAAGTGGGCAAGCGCCGTTTCGCCCGTGTGACCGTTTCGTGAAAACTGTTTGACAGATTTTTCAGTGGGTCTATAATGCCGCTTCTCGTCACGGCGAGGCCGCTTTCGGGCGGCGGCGAAGCGGAGGCTTCGGCGGCGGTGACGAAGGGTTTGACAAGGGGGTGCGAAGCTGTAGAATGCGCGCTCCTGACACGGCGACAGGGGGTTGCCGAGGCCTTTGAGGCCGGGCCCTACGGGGTGACACGGAGGGTTGACAGGCTGTCATATCGCGGTAAGATATGCGGCCTTGGCGAGGCGAAGCTCTCGCGCTCTTTAACAAACTGGATCAGATGATTTGTGTGGGTGCTTGCGCTGTGAGGTTATCTGCGATGCAGAGCTAATCGGCACAAGTATCTTCCGTCAAGTGAGATGCTTGCGTGTCGAGTCAGTATTAACCGGTGCCTTCGGGTGCTGGTTTGCAAGATTGAACTGAAGAGTTTGATCCTGGCTCAGATTGAACGCTGGCGGCATGCCTAACACATGCAAGTCGAGCGGCAGCAGCAGGAGCTTGCTCCTGGCTGGCGAGCGGCGGACGGGTGAGTAACGCGTGGGAATCTGCCCTTCGGTGGGGGATAGCCCGGGGAAACTCGGATTAATACCGCATACGCCCTACGGGGCAAAGTGGCCCTCTGATTCAAGGTCACGCCGAAGGATGAGCCCGCGTCCGATTAGCTAGTTGGTGGGGTAAAGGCCTACCAAGGCGACGATCGGTAGCTGGTTTGAGAGGATGATCAGCCACACTGGGACTGAGACACGGCCCAGACTCCTACGGGAGGCAGCAGTGGGGAATATTGGACAATGGGCGAAAGCCTGATCCAGCAATGCCGCGTGTGTGAAGAAGGCCTGCGGGTTGTAAAGCACTTTCAGCAGGGAGGAAAAGCTTACGGTTAATACCCGTGAGTCTTGACGTTACCTGCAGAAGAAGCACCGGCTAACTCCGTGCCAGCAGCCGCGGTAATACGGAGGGTGCGAGCGTTAATCGGAATTACTGGGCGTAAAGCGCGCGTAGGCGGTTCGATAAGTCGGGTGTGAAAGCCCCGGGCTCAACCTGGGAATTGCATCCGATACTGTCGGGCTAGAGTCTGGTAGAGGGAAGTGGAATTCCGGGTGTAGCGGTGAAATGCGTAGATATCCGGAGGAACACCAGTGGCGAAGGCGACTTCCTGGACCAAGACTGACGCTGAGGTGCGAAAGCGTGGGTAGCAAACAGGATTAGATACCCTGGTAGTCCACGCCGTAAACGATGAGAACTAGCCGTTGGGCTCATTTATGGGCTTAGTGGCGCAGCTAACGCATTAAGTTCTCCGCCTGGGGAGTACGGCCGCAAGGTTAAAACTCAAAGGAATTGACGGGGGCCCGCACAAGCGGTGGAGCATGTGGTTTAATTCGATGCAACGCGAAGAACCTTACCTGCCCTTGACATCCTCGGAACCAGCCAGAGATGGCTGGGTGCCTTCGGGAACCGAGTGACAGGTGCTGCATGGCTGTCGTCAGCTCGTGTCGTGAGATGTTGGGTTAAGTCCCGCAACGAGCGCAACCCTTGTCCCTAGTTGCCAGCGATTCGGTCGGGAACTCTAGGGAGACTGCCGGTGACAAACCGGAGGAAGGTGGGGATGACGTCAAGTCATCATGGCCCATATGGGCAGGGCTACACACGTGCTACAATGGCCGGTACAGAGGGTTGCCAAGCCGCGAGGTGGAGCTAATCCCAGAAAGCCGGTCGTAGTCCGGATCGGAGTCTGCAACTCGACTCCGTGAAGTCGGAATCGCTAGTAATCGCAGATCAGCAATGCTGCGGTGAATACGTTCCCGGGCCTTGTACACACCGCCCGTCACACCATGGGAGTTGGCTGCACCAGAAGCAGGTAGTCTAACCTTCGGGAGGGCGCCTGCCACGGTGTGGTCGATGACTGGGGTGAAGTCGTAACAAGGTAGCCGTAGGGGAACCTGCGGCTGGATCACCTCCTTTAAAGAACGCATGGCAGGCCTTGCGGTGCGAGCATCCAGCACAAGTCATCTGATCCGGGGATAAGTCTCGAGACCAAGCGGGTCTGTAGCTCAGTTGGTCAGAGCGCACCCCTGATAAGGGTGAGGCCGGTGGTTCAAATCCACCCAGACCCACCATTATCTGGGGCCATAGCTCAGCTGGGAGAGCACCTGCTTTGCAAGCAGGGGGTCGTCGGTTCGATCCCGACTGGCTCCACCATTCCCTGCGTGTGGGAGCGGCTCGAGTGTGGGTTCATAGGCCAGCATCTGTTTTGTCGGGTGCTGGCCTCTGAGCCTCAAGTGGGCGAAGAGACTGATCTTTAACAATCTGGATTGACCGTCAAACGAGTGCACAGCATCGTCGTCTAGGATGCTGTGCGAGGCATGTCAGTTGTTCGTGGAGCCAGCGCCGTGTAGCCCCCAGACTGGTTGGGGTTATATGGTCAAGCGGTTAAGCGCGCACGGTGGATGCCTAGGCGGTAGGAGGCGATGAAGGACGTGGTAGCCTGCGATAAGCCTCGGGGAGCTGGCAAACAAGCTTTGATCCGGGGATTTCCGAATGGGGCAACCCAATCACCTTTTAGGTGGTTATCGTGCACTGAATCCATAGGTGCACGAGGCGAACCCGGGGAACTGAAACATCTAAGTACCCGGAGGAAAAGAAATCAACCGAGATTCCCTGAGTAGCGGCGAGCGAAAGGGGATTAGCCCTTAAGCATTCGGTGTTCTAGCGGAGCGATCTGGGAAGGTCGGCCATAGAAGGTTATAGCCCTGTACGCGAAAGGGCACCGAGTGTGAAATCGAGTAGGCCGGGACACGTGTTATCCTGGTTGAATATGGGGGGACCATCCTCCAAGGCTAAATACTCCCTACCGACCGATAGCGAACCAGTACCGTGAGGGAAAGGTGAAAAGAACCCCGGAGAGGGGAGTGAAATAGAACCTGAAACCGTGTGCGTACAAGCAGTGGGAGCCCGAAAGGGTGACTGCGTACCTTTTGTATAATGGGTCAGCGACTTACTCTCAGTGGCAAGGTTAACCGTATAGGGAAGCCGTAGGGAAACCGAGTCTTAACCGGCGCCATAGTCGCTGGGAGTAGACCCGAAACCGGGCGAGCTACCCATGGCCAGGGTGAAGGCGAGGTAATACTCGCTGGAGGCCCGAACCCACTAACGTTGAAAAGTTAGGGGATGAGCTGTGGGTAGGAGTGAAAGGCTAAACAAGCCCGGAGATAGCTGGTTCTCCCCGAAAGCTATTTAGGTAGCGCCTCGTGTCTCACTCCCGGGGGTAGAGCACTGTTTCGGCTAGGGGGGCTTCCGAGCTTTACCAAACCGATGCAAACTCCGAATACCGGGAAGTGCAATCACGGGAGACACACAGCGGGTGATAACGTTCGTTGTGAAGAGGGAAACAACCCAGACCGCCAGCTAAGGTCCCGAAATCGTGGCTAAGTGGGAAACGATGTGGGAAGGCAGAGACAGCCAGGAGGTTGGCTTAGAAGCAGCCATCCTTTAAAGAAAGCGTAATAGCTCACTGGTCTAGTCGGCCCGCGCGGAAGATTCAACGGGGCTAAGTCACGTACCGAAGCTGCGGACGCAAGCTTGTCTTGCGTGGTAGGGGAGCGTTCCGTACGCCGATGAAGGCGGACTCGCGAGAGCCGCTGGAGGTATCGGAAGTGCGAATGCTGACATGAGTAACGATAATGAGGGTGAAAAACCCTCACGCCGAAAGCCCAAGGTTTCCTGCGCAACGCTAATCGGCGCAGGGTGAGTCGGCCCCTAAGGCGAGACCGAAAGGTGTAGTCGATGGGAAACGGGTTAATATTCCCGTACCAACTGTTACTGCGATGGGGGGACGGAGAAGGCTAGGTCATCCGGGCGTTGGTTGTCCCGGTGCAAGCGTGTAGGCAGAGCGGCCAGGCAAATCCGGCTGTTCAATGTCGAGACGTGATGCCGAGGTCCTACGGGACCGAAGTGATTGATGCCAGGCTCCCAGGAAAAGCCTCTAAGCTTCAGGTAGCAGTTGACCGTACCGCAAACCGACACAGGTGGGCAGGGTGAGAATCCCAAGGCGCTTGAGAGAACTCGGGTGAAGGAACTAGGCAAAATGGTACCGTAACTTCGGGAGAAGGTACGCCCCTGGTAGGTGAAGGCCCTTGCGGCCGGAGCTGAAGGGGGTTGCAGTGACCAGGTGGCTGCGACTGTTTACTAAAAACACAGCACTCTGCAAACGCGTAAGCGGACGTATAGGGTGTGACGCCTGCCCGGTGCCGGAAGGTTAAGTGATGGGGTTAGCGCTTCGGCGCGAAGCTCTTGATCGAAGCCCCGGTAAACGGCGGCCGTAACTATAACGGTCCTAAGGTAGCGAAATTCCTTGTCGGGTAAGTTCCGACCTGCACGAATGGCGTAACGATGGCCACACTGTCTCCACCCGAGACTCAGTGAAATTGAAATCGCTGTTAAGATGCAGCGTACCCGCGGCTAGACGGAAAGACCCCGTGAACCTTTACTACAACTTCGCACTGGACTTTGAGCCTGCTTGTGCAGGATAGGTGGGAGGCTTTGAAACCGGGACGCCAGTTCCGGTGGAGCCGACCTTGAGATACCACCCTGGCATGCTTGAGGTTCTAACCTCGGCCCGTTATCCGGGTCAGGGACAGTGTGTGGTGGGTAGTTTGACTGGGGCGGTCTCCTCCCAAAGAGTAACGGAGGAGTGCGAAGGTACCCTCAGCGCGGTCGGAAATCGCGCGTAGAGTATAAAGGCATAAGGGTGCCTGACTGCGAGACTGACACGTCGAGCAGGGGCGAAAGCCGGCCTTAGTGATCCGGTGGTTCTGTATGGAAGGGCCATCGCTCAACGGATAAAAGGTACTCCGGGGATAACAGGCTGATTCCTCCCAAGAGTCCACATCGACGGAGGAGTTTGGCACCTCGATGTCGGCTCATCACATCCTGGGGCTGTAGCAGGTCCCAAGGGTACGGCTGTTCGCCGTTTAAAGTGGTACGCGAGCTGGGTTTAGAACGTCGTGAGACAGTTCGGTCCCTATCTGCCGTGGGCGTCGGAGGTTTGAGGGAAGCTGCTCCTAGTACGAGAGGACCGGAGTGGACGCACCTCTGGTGTTCGGGTTGTCACGCCAGTGGCACTGCCCGGTAGCTATGTGCGGACGGGATAACCGCTGAAAGCATCTAAGCGGGAAGCCCCTCCCAAGATGAGACCTCCCTGGGGACTCGATCCCCCTGAAGGGCCGTGGAAGACCACCACGTTGATAGGCCGGGTGTGGAAGCGCAGCAATGCGTGAAGCTAACCGGTACTAATTGCCCGTGAGGCTTGGCCATATAACCCCAAACGGTTTGGGGCGCGCGCCAGGCCAACCCCGTTCAACCGACATGCCTCAACTCTGCACGGTCAATCCAGACAACGCGTGAAACCGGCCCATCACCGGGACACGCAACGCTTTGCCTGGCGAACATAGCGAGCGGGAACCACCCGATCCCATCCCGAACTCGGTAGTGAAACTGCTCAGCGCCAATGATAGTGCGGCCTCGCTGTCGTGCGAAAGTAGGTCATCGCCAGGCTCCTACACCAAAACCCCTGTCCAATCACGGACAGGGGTTTTTTTATGCGTATCCGGTTCACAAGGCCTCCGGTTGCATGCGCCGCCCTCGAAGCGGCTGCAACGCACCGAAACCGGTGCTGATGGTAACCTAACGCAAAGGCATAACCGGGAGCGGTTCATGACGGAGATACAGAACGTTCAGCAGGCCCAGGAACTACTGGATTTCATCGACGACAGCCCGAGTCCCTGGCATGCCGTTGCCAATATGACGGATATGCTCCGCGCGGCAGGATTCGGGGAGCTGCGAGAGGATGAGCCCTGGCACCTGCAACCGGGCGATGCAGCATACGTCGTCCGGGAGGATGCCAGCCTGGTCGCCTTCCGGGTCGGGGAGCGTCACCCCGCGGATTCCGGCTTCCGGGTGGTGGCCGCCCATACGGACAGTCCGGGCCTGCGCGTCAAGCCGGGCGGGGCCCATACCGCTGGGCCCTTCCTGAGGCTGGGTGTCGAGGTCTATGGTGGGCCGATCCTGCCCACGTTCGCGGATCGGGACCTGACCCTGGCCGGGCGCCTGGCCGTTCGAGGTGAGGCCGGGATCGACTCCGTCCTGGTGGATTTCCCGGAGGCGCTCGCCCGGATCCCGACAGCCGCGATCCATCTCAACCGGGAGGTTAACGAGCAGGGACTGAAACTCGATCGCCAGAAGGAGCTGCCGCTGATCCTGAGCTTGCCGGGCGACGACGCCCCGGACCCGAACCGGTTCCGTGAGCTGCTCGCTAGCCGCGCCGGCGTGGATTCGGCCGATGTCCTGGGGTGGGATCTCGCCGTGGCGGACACCCAGCCGGGTGCCTTCTTTGGTGCCGAGCGCGAATTTATCGCCGCGGCAAGGCTGGACAATCTCGCATCCTGCCACGCCGGCCTGAAGGCGCTGTTGGCCGCCGAAGCCCCGACCGCGACTGTCGTCTGCGCCTTTTTCGATCATGAAGAGATCGGGAGCACCAGTTACCGCGGGGCGTCAGGCACCTTCCTGCCCGACGTGCTGGAGCGGTTGGCGGGGGAACGGGAGCCGCTGCAACGGGCCAAGGCGCGCAGCCGCCTGCTCAGTGTTGATATGGCTCACGCCTGGCATCCGAACTACCCACACTTCTACGATGATGAGCACAAGGCGCAGGTGAACCACGGCCCGGTCATCAAGGTGAATGCCAACCAGCGCTATACCAGCGAAGGCGCGGGCTCGGCCTGGTTTGCACAGATTTGTCAGGACGCAGGCGTGCCCTGGCAGCATTATGTCCACCGGACCGACCTGCCGTGCGGGAGCACCATCGGACCGATCACCGCTGCCCGCCTTGGGATACCGGTCATCGATGTGGGCAACGCGATCTGGTCCATGCACAGTGTGCGGGAGAGCGCCGGCGCGAAGGATCACGCCTGGATGACCGGCGCCCTGCACCAGTTCCTGGCCGCGCCCAAACTGCCATGACAAGGCGTGGATCCGCGGCGCGGGGCGCGGCCTGGCCGGCCGTGTTGCAGCTCCTGTCCGATGGCCGCACCTGGTCCGGCGAGGCGCTCGGGCGGGCGTGTGGTGTGTCGCGGGCGGCGGTTTGGAAGGCGGTCGATGGTCTCAGGGCCCGTGGGGTACCGATTGAGGCCGTCCCCGGGCGTGGGTACCGGTTGTCCGGTGGGGTAGAGTTGCTCGACGCATCGCTGATCCGGGCGGGTCTGCCTGCTGGGTCGGCGATCGACGTGGAGGTCGAACTGGCCACCGGGTCCACCAACCAGGATCTGATGGCCCGGCAGGTGGAGCGGCCGGTGGTCCGGTTTGCCGAAGTGCAGACCCAGGGGCGGGGCCGCCAGGGTCGGGCCTGGTGGTCCGCCTTTGGACGGCAGCTGCAGTTCTCGGTGGCCTGGCCGTTCCGCGTCCTGGCCGCCCCGGCCCCGGGGCTCAGCATCGCAGTGGGAGTGGAACTCGCGGAGGCGCTCTCGCGCGTCGGTGCTACCGGCCTGCGCCTGAAGTGGCCCAATGACCTGTTGGGCCCGGCGGGTGAGAAGCTATGCGGCATCCTGGTCGAGCTGCAGGGCCAGGTGCTCGGGCCGTGTCAGGTGGTCATCGGTGTCGGCGTCAATCTCCGTGGGGGCATGCGGCCCGATGGCGCCGACGCCGCACTCAGCGGCCTCGATCAGGTGGGGCTCGCGGATTTGGGGCGGAACGGCCTGGCCGCCGCGCTGGCCCAGGCCGTGCTCGTCGCCTGCGAGACGTTCGGGGGCGAGGGCCTGGCCGGCTACCAGCAGCGGTGGCCGGAGTGGGACGCCCTCCTGCAAAGGGCGATCACGGTACAGCTGGGTAAAGAGGTGCTGAGGGGCGAGGGCGCGGGCCTGACGCCGGACGGCGCCCTGCGCCTGGCGATGGCGGACGGGAGCCTGCGTACGTTGCACGCTGGAGAGGTGCACATTGGTGGCGGAATGGCTGGTCTTTGATGCGGGTAACAGCCGGCTGAAGTTCGGCTGGTGGGATGGCGTGCGGATCAACCGGCTGGGCGCCGTGCCGTGGGGCTCCCGCTGGCAGGAGGCGCTCGACCCCGCGGTAGGCGATGAGATGGCACCCGGGGCGGTCGTCATCGGGGGCGTGAGTGACCCGGAAACCCTCTCGGTGCTGGGGCGCATCGCAAAGGACCGCTGGGGCCTTGAGCCGCTCCAGGTCTGTACGACTGTTCACGCCTGCGGGGTACGAAACCCCTATCCGGAGCCCGCTCAACTGGGGGTGGACCGCTGGGCGGCGGTGATTGCGGCCTCCTGGCGGGCGAGGGAGCAATGGCACCTGGTTGTGGATGCGGGCACGGCGGTCACCGTGGACCTGGTCGCGCCCGACGGGGATTTCCGGGGCGGCGCCATATTCCCCGGCGCCGGCGTGCTCTCCGATAGCCTGAACCGGCGTACCGCCGGGCTGCCGCACCTGGCGCCGGAATTCCTCCCGGTGCCCACCCAGTCGACGCCGGACGCAATCCGTGCCGGCATCGCGCATGGCCTGGTGGGGGCCATCCTGCACCTGGAGCGTTCAATGCTTGAGGAAGGCGGGAGCGTGCCCTGTCGTTGGTTGACCGGGGGTGATGCCAAGCTCCTTGCTGGGCATCTGCCGGGGGACCACCAGCACGCCCCGGGGCTGGTCCTCGAAGGCCTGGCCCGAATTGCCGAGGAAGCGGGTTGAGCCGTTCGGGGCTGTGGCTGATAGGTCTGCTGGTGGCCGCGAACACCCTGGCGGCCGCGGTGCTGTGGTCCGGTTGGCAGCCCTCCGTGGACCATCCCAGTGAGGCGCGCCAGCCAGCGTCTGTGTCGATCCCGCTCTTCGATGGCCCGACGGGGCCGGGCGAGTGCCAGTACCGCTGGGCGGTCGGCTCGGAGGTGCGGGCCGACGCGCTTTCCCAACGGCTGCGCGCGAAAGGCATCCGCGCAACCAGTCGGGTGCTGGAGCCGGCGGCCCAGGGATATGAACTGCGCCTCACGGGAATCACCACCGTCCAGGAGGCCCGTGCCCGGCGGGATGGCCTGGCGGAGGCGGCCGGCTACGACCCTGCTGCCGTGGATTGGCCGTTGGCAGTCAGCGGGTCGGGGGGCGCCTTACGGTTGTACCGCCATGGGTCTAAAGAGGTTCTCCGCGACCTGCAGGAGCGCTTGCGCGCCCAGGGCTTGGGTACGGAGCTTGTGCCCGCCCGCAGGCCCGGGCGCGCAGAGGTACTTATCCACGGCCCCCTGACCGAGTTGCAGGAGGCGCTGATCCGCGGCGCCCAGGGGGTCTCCGATTGCCACCTGCGGCCCGACTGACTACCATATGCCACTGACGCTGGCGTAGCTCAGTTGGTAGAGCAGCTGATTTGTAATCAGCCGGTCGCGGGTTCGACTCCTGTCGCCAGCTCCACGTTCACCCGCCGTGCCGCACCGCCTATCGCGGATGGCGCACGGGCTCATCCTACCCCTGATGGAGCCCGGACCCTGACGTAGCTGCCAGGGGCGGGCTCCAGGCCCGCCGGCGGCGTGCGGGCCGGAACCTGCTCCCCCGCGTGGCCCGCCACCCAGTGCCGCCAGTCTGGCCACCAGGATCCGGGCTGTTCCTGGGCGGCCCGAAACCACCGGTCCGGGTCCGAGGGCAGTTGGTCGTGAAGGCGGTAGCCGTATTTTCCGGAGTCTTCGGGGTTTATCACCCCGGCCACATGCCCGGACCCTCCGAGCACGAAGCGAACCGGGCCGCCTAGCAGACGCGCCCCGTGGTAGGTACCCCGCCAGGGGGCGATGTGGTCCGCCGCCGTGGACAGGAAATAGGCCGGCACATTGATACTGCCCAAGTCCAGCGGGCGGCCTGCCAGCTGAAGTGCCCCCGGCACGCGGAGCCGGTTCTCGAGATAAAGGTGGCGCAGGTACCAGGACTGCATGCGTGCGGGCATGCAGGTGTTATCACCGTTCCAGTAAAGCAGGTCAAAGGGCACCGAATCCCGGCCTAACAAGTAACTGTTGATCGCGTAGTTCCAGATCAAGTCATTCGCTTGCAGCAGATTGAAGGCCTGCCCCAGGTGCGCGCCTTGCAGGTACCCCTTGCGCGCCATCTGCGCTTCCAGCAGCTGAATCTGGTCCTGGTCGATAAACACCGACAGCTCACCCACGTCGGAGAAATCGAGCAGGGTGGTGAAGAAGGTGGCGCTGCTGACCCTCTCCTGTTCGCCACGGGCCGCCAGCCAGGACAGCGTGCAGGCCAGGAGAGTGCCGCCGATACAATAGCCGAGGGTGTTGACCTGCGTTTCACCGGTGAGTTCACGTATGACGTCCATGGCCGCGATCGGCCCTTCGGCCAGGTAATCGTCAAAGCGGGTATCGGCCAGTTCGGGGCCCGGATTGACCCACGAGATGACGAATACCGTATGCCCCTGTGCAACCGCCCATCGGATGAACGACTTCTTTTCATTCAGGTCGAGGATGTAGAACTTGTTGATCCAAGGGGGCACCACTAAAAGTGGCCGCTGATGTACGGTCTCGGAGGTCGGGCTGTATTGGATCAGTTGCATCAGGCGGTTCTGGTAGACGACGCGGCCCGGCGTCGTCGCGAGATCCCGCCCCACCTCGAAGGCGTCGGGGGCCACGTGGCGCAGGCGAAGCTGGCCGTCCCCTTCCGCCAGATCCTCCAGCAGGTTCGCCAGCCCACGGAGCAGACTCTCGCCGCCGGTTTCCACGGCCCGTTCCAGCACTGCCGGGTTGGTCGCCGCGAAGTTGGTGGGTGAGAGGGCGTCGGCCAACTGGCGGGTGTAAAAGCGCACCATCTGCCGGGTGTGCGGGTCCAGACCCTCCACGTCGTCCACCGCGCTCAGCGCCTGTCTGGCCGCCAGCAGGTAGCCCCGGTGCATGAAATCCAACGTGAGGTTTTCATGCCAGCCGGGGTGCTTGAAGCGCCGGTCGGTCGCATCGGATGCCTCGCTTACGCTATCCGGCGAAAGGACCTGTTGCCATGCCCCAAGGGCCTCGGCGGTCCAACGTTGCTGGGTGGCCATCAGCCGGGCCGGGTCTTTGACCAGGGCCATGCCCCACCGCCAGTACGCCTGGGCAATCTGTTGAGGATCCGGGAAGAGGAAGTGATCCCCCTCGGCCTGCCGGCGCAGGAGCCCGGTGCTCAGTCGGTTGGCAGCCACGGCAATTCGTTGCCATTGCAGGGCGAGGCGGGCCGCGTTGTTGTCGTTGGTCTGGGCTTCCCGGTTCATGCTCTCTCCTGGGTGTTCGCGGGTCCGGTGGGTCAGGGGGCCGGCCGCGGCCCTTGACCCGCAACGCCGCGGGCACTACCGTAGCGCCTCGCTTGCGTCGGTGTCGCCCTGTCGGTGGGCGGTTCTTCTGCGCGACCGGCCGGTCGCTGCGCTGAACCAGACCCGGTGCTTGTTGGATGGTTGACAAGCCATTACCCGATCTGGAGAATACTGCATCTTACATATTTCGGAGGGGTTCCCGAGCGGCCAAAGGGGGCAGACTGTAAATCTGCTGGCACAGCCTTCGGAGGTTCGAATCCTCCTCCCTCCACCAGACATAATGCGCTTGGCGCGGGGCGTCACCAGTCATTGCGGGTGTAGTTCAGTGGTAGAACCTCAGCCTTCCAAGCTGATGACGTGGGTTCGATTCCCATCACCCGCTCCAGTCACGCGCAATAGAGTTCGGGCCCATGTAGCTCAGTTGGTAGAGCACACCCTTGGTAAGGGTGAGGTCACCGGTTCAAATCCGGTCATGGGCTCCATTGTTTCGTTTCGCGGGCGACGCCACGTGCCCGTATCCCAAGGCCCGAAGTCACTCTGAAAAGGATAGACGGGGAGATCGCTCGATGTCCAAGAGCAAGTTTGAGCGTAAGAAGCCACACGTAAACGTAGGGACCATTGGTCACGTGGACCATGGTAAGACGACGCTGACGGCGGCGATG